>CAMDSN010000015.1 GCA_945907225.1 Flavobacterium psychrophilum
AGTGAGAAGTTACAATGGGCTACAGAAATGTCCATTTTCATTTCAATACATAATCTCATGAGCACCATGCTATCAATACCACCACTAACAGCCAATAGAAGTTTCTTTCCTTTTAAAAAAGGAAAATAACTAGCAACATGTTTTTCGAATTTTGACAGCATAAAATAAGGAAAAAGGGATTAGAGAAAGGGGATAAGTTATTCCTCAAGCTTTTTAATTAACGAATTTAGCATTTTTTCAACTTCTATGGAAAGTTCTTTTATTTCATTTAAATTTTCCGCTTTTATAAAGTCTAAATTTACAGCTATTTCTAATTGCGTTTGGTTTTCAAATAATGAACCTCTCGCTATTTGCAGGAATCTTGAATAATCTTTTCTATAATTTCTTCCATATCCTTCAGCAATGTTGGAAGGAATAGAAATCGCACTTCTTTTTATTTGTGGAGTTAAACCATATTTTTCATTTTCAGGTAACTCAAGAACAAGGATATAAATAAGTGTTACCAAATTCATTGATTTTTGCCAAACAATCAAATCTCTATAACTTTTCATATTTCTTTTTTAAAACTTTTCACTTATCCCTTTTCCCTTTCCTAACCCAAAACTTCAAACATTGCTTTGGCTTTCAAAAGGCATTCTTCATATTCCTGTTCGGGATTTGATTGTGAAGTAATGGCGCTTCCAACGGAAAAAGAAATATATTTATTGGTTGCATTATAGGCAATACTGCGAATAACCACGTTGAAATCGAAATCATTATTTGGTGAAAAATAGCCAAAAGCCCCGCTATAAATTCCGCGTTTTGTTTCTTCTAAAGATTCAATTATTTTCATAGCTGCAATCTTGGGAGCACCGGTCATACTGCCCATTGGAAATGTAGTGCTAAGAATATCAACAGGAGAAAGTGCACTTTCAACCTCAGAAACTACTGTGGATATCATTTGATGTACTTGTTCAAAAGAATAAATACCACACAATTCCTCAACCTCAACAGATCCTTTAGTTGCTGTTCGTGACAAATCATTTCTAACCAAATCAACAATCATAATATTTTCTGAACGCTCCTTCGGATTTTGCTCTAACGCATTTTTGGATTCAAGGTCTAGGGTTTGATCGGAAAAACGTCTTGAAGTCCCTTTTATGGGTTGAGTAATAACTTTAGTTCCCTGCTTCCTTAAATAACGTTCGGGGGAAGCACATAGCAAATAGTGCTCTTTATTTTTAAAAAACAACCCAAATGGTGTATTTGAAATAGCGTTTAATTTTTGAAAAATTTCTATTGGTTCAATAATGGCTTCATTTGCGTAAAATTCCATACAAAAGTTTGCCTCATAAATATCGCCACGCTGAATGTGTGACAACATTTTTGTAACCCTTGTAATATAATTTTCCTCATCGATTCGTTGTTTTATTTCTAAATTAAATGATGATGTTGATGATACTGAGTGTTTGCAATTTTGAATTGCTATTAAATCTGTTTCAAATTCGTCATCACACATAAACAAGTAATGAACTTCCAATATATTCTCTTTAAAAATAAAAATCTTTTTTGGCTGAAAAAAATATAAATCTGCGAACTGCAATCCATCAAAATTATTTGATTCTAAAGCTTCTAAATCATTTTTTAAATCATAAGATAAATAACCAAAAAGCCAATCTTTTGATTGCTGCTGGTAATTTTTTAACTCTTCAAAGGCATTTATATAATCTGTTTTTATGGACGTAAAAGCATCTACTGCTAGCACAAAATCAAAACTCGAGTAATTTTGCTGATAAGAATTTGAGTCTAAAAAAACAACTTCTCTAAATTGTTCAGACCAAAGCAATAATTGGCTTTTGAAGCGGGCACTATTTTCTATGTTTTTATAAAATACGGTTCTCAATGATTACTAAATTTGTGATCAAAATTACAATAAAAATAAACGGGATTTTAAACAAAAATACCGGATTTTATTTAAATTATAAAAGCCCCAAAGCGATTGACTTAGGGGCCTTTATTTATAAAATTATTATTATCTAAAATCTATCTATTACTATCAAATCGATCAAGGTTCATCACTTTATCCCAGGCCATTATAAAATCTTCAATAAATTTATCTTTTGAATCTTCACAACCATAAACTTCTGCTAAAGCTCGGAGTTCTGAATTTGAACCAAAAATAAGATCCACTCTACTTCCGATCCATTTTAAAGCAGCTGTTTTACGATCGCTTCCTTCAAAAAGATTTTGATCTGTTGATTGGGCTTTCCATGTAGTACTTAAATCTAATAAGTTTACAAAGAAATCATTTGTAAGCGTCTCGGGACGTGAAGTAAAAACGCCATTTCTAGATTGATCATAATTGGTATTTAATACACGCATCCCTCCTATTAAAACTGTCATCTCGGGCGCTGTTAGTGTGAGAAGTTGTGCCTTATCTAATAATAGTTCCTCTTGTTTGGCTACATGTTTCGATTTAAAATAATTTCTAAACCCGTCGGCTTGAGGTTCAAGGACTGCAAACGAACTCACATCTGTATGTGCTGCAGAAGCATCCACTCGGCCTGGAATAAAAGGAACTACAACAGTAGAACCGGCATTTTTAGCAGCTTGTTCAATGGCAGCACATCCTCCTAAAACTATCAAATCTGCCATTGATACCTGTTTTCCAAAATCTTTTTGAATTTGTGAAAGTTGATCTAAGACTTTTGCTAATTGACTTGGATTATTTACTTCCCAATCTTTTTGAGGTGCTAATCTGATGCGCGCACCGTTAGAACCGCCTCTTTTATCTGAACCTCTATATGTTGAAGCAGAAGCCCATGCTGTAGCCACCAATTCTGAAATACTTAATCCTGAACCAAGAATTGCGGCTTTTAAATTTGTTATATCATTCTTGTCAATTAAATTCGAAGAAGCAGCAGGCAAAGGATCTTGCCAAATTAAAATTTCAGATGGAACTTCTGAACCAAGATATAAAGCAATTGGTCCCATGTCTCTGTGCGTTAGTTTAAACCAAGCTCTTGCAAAAGCATCAGCAAATTCATCAGGATTTTCGTGAAATCGTTTAGATATAGGGGCATAAATAGGATCAAATTTTAAAGCCATATCTGCAGTTGTCATCATAAGACGTTGTGTTTTTGACGCGTTACCCGCTGCAGGAGCTTGCTTTGCATTTGATGCTGCAGTAGGAGTCCATTGATGAGCCCCAGCTGGACTTTTTGTCAATTCCCAATCATAACCCAATAAAACATTAAAATAGTCATTATCCCATTTTGTTGGATTAGGTGTCCAAGCACCTTCAATACCACTAGTAATTGTATCGTCACCTACACCCGTTCCAAATGAATTTTTCCATCCTTGACTTTGCTCCTCGATGCTAGCACCTGCAGGTTCTATTCCAACATACATGTCAGGATCAGCAGCGCCATGCGCTTTACCAAAAGTGTGGCCTCCAGCTACTAGAGCAACAGTCTCTTCATCGTTCATTGCCATTCTACCAAAAGTCTCGCGAACATCTACTGCAGATTTTAGCGGGTCTGGATTTCCGTTAGGCCCCTGAGGATTTACATATATTAATCCCATTTGAACAGCTCCTAGCGGATTTTCTAATTCTCTATTTCCGGTATAACGGTTATCACCCAACCATTCCGTTTCACTTCCCCAATAAATATCCTGCTCTGGTTCCCAAAGATCTTCACGACCACCCCCAAATCCAAATGTTTTGAATCCCATTGATTCAAGGGAACAGTTTCCTGCAAGAATCATTAGATCCGCCCATGAAATTTGTTTGCCATATTTTTGTTTTATAGGCCAAAGTAAAAGTCGGGCCTTGTCTAAATTGCCATTGTCGGGCCAACTGTTCAAAGGAGCAAAACGTAGTGTGCCTGAACCAGCACCTCCTCGCCCATCCTGAATTCTATAGGTTCCAGCGCTATGCCAAGCCATACGGATGAAAAAAGGACCATAATGGCCATAATCTGCAGGCCACCAATCTTGAGAATCTGTCATAAGAGCATACAAATCTTGTTTTACAGCGTTTAAGTCGAGTTTCTTAAATTCAGTAGCGTAATTAAAATCAGGCCCCATCGGATTGGAAAGTGATGAGTTTTGACGTAAAATACCTAGATTTAACATATTTGGCCACCAATCTCTATTTGATGTACCCTTTCCAGCACTTTGCTTAAGTGTTCCGCTTGTGAAAGGACATTTGCCCTGCGTGTCGTTATTACCCATATACTATACTATTTATAAATTAAATTTTGAATCGCAAATTTACTAATACATGAACTACTTTTATAATAGTTTTTAATTATATATTACTATTTGTAAATTACAAAAACTTATATTAGGGATTTAGGCTAGTCGTATCAATTCCTTTTTTATATTTGTTACTTCATTTTAATTACAAGACAATGCTATTTTCCTCCCTTTTTCGAAAAAAAACTGTACAAGACATACTAAAACAAGTAGCAAAAAATGACGCAGATGGACAGCATTCACTCAGAAAACATTTAAAAGCAAGAGATTTAACTGCATTTGGAATTGCTGCAATTATTGGCGCCGGAATTTTTAGCACTATTGGAAAAGCAAGTGCAGACGGGGGGCCTGGTGTAATTTTCCTGTTTATTTTCACAGCTATAGCATGCAGCTTTGCCGCATTTGCCTATGCGGAGTTTGCCTCAATGGTCCCTGTATCTGGTAGCGCTTACACCTATTCCTATGTTGCTTTTGGAGAAATAATTGCCTGGATTATCGGTTGGGCTTTAATAATGGAATATGCTATTGGAAACATAACGGTTGCAATTTCCTGGAGTGATTATTTCACGGGACTTGTAGATAGTATTCTAACTACCTTGAATTCAAAATATGATTTGCATTTACCCCAAATGGCCGATTGGATTCAAATGGATTATTTAACAGCGTCTAATGGATTTAAAGAAGCCACGGCATTTATGCAGGGCGGAAAATCATTTGATGACTTGCCTGAGGGAATACAAGCGGCTTATACTGCTTGGACAACTTCACCCACTATTGGCTCATTTCATCTTGTTGCCGATTTACCCGCACTTTTTATAATTACATTAATTACTGCCTTGGTCTACAGAGGAATGAAAGAATCAAGAAATGCCAGCAACTTGATGGTTGTAATAAAATTATGTGTTATTTTATTGGTAATTGCTGTTGGTGCATTTTATGTAGACACCAACAATTGGCATCCCTTTACTCCTAATGGTGCGAGTGGAATATTAAAAGGGGTTTCGGCAGTTTTCTTTGCATATATTGGTTTTGATGCGATCTCAACCACGGCAGAAGAATGTGAAAATCCGCAACGTGATTTACCACGTGGAATGATGTGGGCTATCATTACTTGTACTATCTTATATGTAGCGATCGCACTTGTCTTAACTGGTATGGTAAACTATTCCGAATTGAATGTAGGCGATCCTCTTGCTTTTGTATTTGAAAGAATAAATTTAAAATGGATGTCGGGTATTATAGCTGTTAGTGCAGTCGTTGCCATGGCCAGTGTCCTTTTAGTATTTCAAATGGGACAACCTCGAATTTGGATGAGTATGAGTCGAGATGGTTTATTGCCAAAACGATTTTCAAAAGTGCATCCCAAATACAAAACACCCTCTTATGCAACTATCGTTACGGGTTTTGTTGTAGCTATTCCTGCCTTATTTATGAACCTAACAATGGTAACAGACTTGTGTAGTATTGGAACTTTATTTGCATTTGTATTGGTGTGTGCTGGGGTTTTAGTTCTACAAAACAAAAAAGACATCCCAAGAGGCAAATTTAAAATTCCATATATTAATTCAAAATTAATATTTCCTTTACTGATTGTAATTGGACTTTATTTTGCATTTACCATTAACAAAAAATCTACGCTTGATTTCTTATTAAATAAAAAACAAATCAATTCACCCTCAAACATAGTCACATCACTAGACAAAAAAGAAAGTGAAAAGGTATACCTGTATTTATCAAAATTAAAAGCGAATCAATATACTCAAGATATAGAAAAAATATTAGATGACTTAAGTAAAAATGAAATCACATATGAAAAAGTAATTAATGAAATGCCAATTAAAAATGAACTGAAATACGAAAGCGGATTTAATTTGTTTAAGCATAAAATTCCCATGTGGATTTTTTTAATTTCCATAATTGGATTTGCAGTTTGGTCATGGAAACAAAATCTATCATTAATCCCATTATTAGGTTTAATTTCTTGTTTATATATGATGGCCGAATTGAGTATTTGGAATTGGATCTATTTTTCGGGTTGGCTCGTAATTGGATTAGTTATATATTTTGGATTTAGTTACAAAAATAGTAAGCTCAATTCCAATATTTCAGAGCAAAATGGGGCGTAAATAAATCATATATCACTATTTCATTGCTATCAGTTAAGACAAAATCCTTAAATCAAGCATGCATTTTTTCATCATTTGATACGTTCTTTCAATATCATTATCTAATCCAATTGAAAAACGAATTAGACCGTCAGTAAGTCCCATTTCTTTTTGTTCTTCCAAAGGGATTTCTGAAGATGTTGAAGATCCGGGCGCGCTAAATAACGTTTTATAAAAACCTAAACTTACAGCCAGATAACCTAGATTTTTATTTTGCATCAATTCCATCAACTCGTTCGCTTTTTCTAACGAACCAACATCCATAGTCATCATACCTCCAAAACCATATTCCTTGTTAATCATTTGACTATATAGTGCATGGCTAGGATGACTTGGCAAGCCGGGATAAACAATTTTCAGCCCATCAGCTTCAAATTTTTGAGCTAAATATAGTGCATTAGCACTATGCTGTTTCATTCTTATGTGGAGTGTTCTAAGATTTTTTAAAATGCTTGCCGAACGCAAACTATCCATTGTTGGCCCGAGTAACATACTTGCACCATCATTAACATTTTTTAATGCGTGTATAAAATCTTGTGACGCACATACCACACCACCAACTGTATCGCTACTTCCATTGATAAATTTTGTTAAACTATGAATTACAATATCGGCTCCCATTTTTGCAGGTGAAAGTGACATGGGTGAAAAAGTATTATCTACAACCAATTTAATATTGTGCTTTTTAGAGATTTCGACTAATTTTTTGATATCTGCAACTTCCAATAGTGGATTACTCACCGATTCACAATATAAAACCTTAGTCCGAGGTGTTATGGCGTCTTCAACCCTATCCAATTTAGTAATATCTACAAATTTGGTAGTAATATTCCAACGAGGTAACATGTTTTTCATAAAAGCATACGTACCTCCATAAATAGTTCTACTAGATACAATTTCATCTCCCGAACTACACAATTGCAGCAAAACAGGCGTAATTGAACCCATTCCAGAAGCAGCAACATTGGCACTCTCGGTGCCTTCCATAGCCGCAAGGGCTTGACCCAAATAAAGGTTCATTGGCGAGGAATGACGAGAATATAAATAGCAACCATCCGCATTTCCTTCAAACGTATCAAACATAGTTTTTGCAGACAAAAATGTGTAGGTAGAGCTATCAGAAATTGAGGGATTAACGCCACCAAATTCTCCAAAATATTGAAGATCTTGTATATTATCAGCTGGGTTAAATGAATCCATAAGTAGTCATTATATAATTAAATAAAATTTAAAATAAGTATTCAAATTACATTATTTTTAAATTATTAATCAATACTTTTGATTATAATTAGTTTTAAAACCTAAATTATAATTTAATATTAGATTTAAAATCTACTAATGAATAAAAAAATAAAGCGTTACAGAAAATCATACTTAAAAAAATCACCTTAAATAATTCAACATGATGGATGCCTTAGACAAAAAACTTCTTATGCTACTACAAAGCGATACAAAAAAGACAACTAAAGAACTATCATTACAACTAAACCTATCGGTAACAGCTGTATATGAACGAATTAAAAAACTTGAACGGGAGAGAATTATTTCAAAATATGTGGCTCTTCTTGATAGAAATAAAATTGATAAAAGTTTTGTTGTTTTTTGTCATATAAAATTAACGCAGCATTCTAGAGAATATTTAACCAAGTTTGAACAAGAAGTAATTAAACTAAATGAAGTTCTTGAATGTTTTCATGTAAGTGGCGAATATGATTACATACTAAAAATTTGCATTAAAGACATGCAAGCCTATAGAGAGTTTATAGTTAATAAATTAACTACAATAGAACATATTGGCAGCACACAAAGCACCTTTATGATTGGAGAAGTAAAAAATACTACGGCTTTTAATTTTTCATGATTTTGAATAAAATTGCCCCAAGTATTGAATTAAATATTGTATTTAATTTGTAATTTTGCGACACATAAAAAAAATAGTATTATGAGTTCATTCGATGTTATAATTATAGGTTCTGGCCCTGGAGGATATGTCTCTGCAATACGTTGTTCCCAACTGGGGTTAAAAACCGCAATTATAGAAAAATATTCTACTTTAGGGGGAACCTGTCTTAATGTTGGCTGCATTCCCTCAAAATCTTTGTTGGCTTCTTCACACCTTTATGAAGAATTACAACATTTTTCCGATCATGGAATAGATGTTTCAGGTGAGGTGAAAGTTAATTTAGAAAAAATGATTGCCCGCAAGCAAGCTATAGTTGATCAAACTTCGGGTGGGGTAAAATTCCTTATGGACAAAAACAATATTACTGTTTATGAAGGATTGGGCTCATTTGAAAGTGCTACACATGTTAAAATAACTAAATCTGATGGGAAATCGGAAACAATTGAAGGAAAAAATATAATTATCGCAACAGGATCTAAGCCTTCTTCATTACCTTTTATTACCATTGATAAGGAAAGAATTATTACATCTACTGAAGCATTAAAATTAAAAGAAATTCCTAAACATCTTATTATTATTGGTGGAGGAGTTATTGGAATTGAATTAGGACAAGTGTATTTGAGACTTGGCGCACAAGTGTCTGTAATAGAATTTTTAGACCGAATAATTCCTGGGATGGATTCTGGCTTATCGAAAGAATTGACTAAAGTTTTGAAAAAACAAGGTATGAAATTCTATACCTCTCACAAAGTAAACGAAGTGATAAGAAAAGGGGGAAACATAACAATAAAAGCAGTTGACTCCAAGGGAAATACAGTTACTTTTGACGGCGACTATTGTTTGGTTGCTGTTGGAAGACGTCCTTACACTGACGGATTGAATGCTCACAAAGCTGATGTAAAAGTAACCGAGCGTGGAATGATTGAAGTTAATGATCATTTACAAACCAATATTTCAAATATTTATGCCATTGGAGATGTAGTTCGTGGTGCTATGTTGGCTCACAAAGCAGAAGAAGAAGGAACAATGGTTGCAGAAATATTGGCTGGACAAAAGCCTCATATTAATTACAATTTGATTCCTGGTGTAGTATATACTTGGCCAGAAGTTGCCGCAGTTGGTAAAACCGAAGAGCAATTAAAAGAAAGTGGCGTGGCCTACAAAGCTGGTAGTTTTCCATTCAAAGCACTAGGAAGAGCACGTGCGGGTGGTAATTTAGATGGTTTTGTTAAAATTCTTGCCGATGCTAAAACAGATGAAGTTCTAGGTGTTCACATGATAGGCGCCCGTTGTGCTGATTTAATTGCGGAGGCAGTTACTGCTATGGAATTTAGAGCCTCGGCGGAAGACATTTCTAGAATATCACATGCTCACCCTACTTTTGCAGAAGCAATGAAGGAAGCTGCTTTAAGTGCAACAGATAATAGAGCACTACACGTTTAATAAAAACAAGAAAAACCTAATAAGTCGGCTTTCAAATTAAAACGGCTTTTTAGGTTTTAAAATAGTTTCTTTTAAGCCAAAAAGCGGCATTTACCAATACTATTAATGCCGGTACTTCCACTAATGGTCCAATTACTCCCGCAAAGGCCTGACCGCTATTAATGCCGAAAACACCTATTGAAACTGCAATAGCTAATTCAAAATTATTTCCTGACGCAGTGAAAGATAACGCTACAGCATCCCGATAATTAGCACCAATTTTCTTAGCAACAAAAAACATTAAGAAGAACATAATCACAAAGAAAATCACAAGCGGGATAGCAATTCTAATTACATCCATAGGTAAATTAACTATCATTTCGCCTTTTAAACTAAACATGACCACTATCGTAAATAAAAGTGCTATTAGTGTAATTGGAGAAACAAAAGGAATGAATTTTTGATTAAACCATTTATCACCTAAAATATTTTTTAATAAAAATCGA
The DNA here is from genome assembly GCA_945907225.1 of Flavobacterium psychrophilum. GTDB lineage: Bacteria > Bacteroidota > Bacteroidia > Flavobacteriales > Flavobacteriaceae > Flavobacterium > Flavobacterium psychrophilum_Q. The sequence continues at coordinate 10,236 of CAMDSN010000015.1, forward strand.
CTCATTACAGCTAAAGCAAATGGAATTCCGAGGTAGATTCCAACTGACTTTGCAATTTCTAAAACGGTTATATTTAAGTCTAATCCCTCAACACCAAATAGTGGCGCCAGTACAGCTAAATAAAAATAAGCATACAAACTAAAAAAGAAAACCTGTAATAAACTATTAATCCCAATTAATCCAGCTGTAAGTTCCCTATTTCCCTCTGCTAATTCATTCCATACAATTACCATTGCAATACAAGGAGCTATCCCAATAATAATTAATCCTGTCATATATTCGGGATGGTCTCCTAAAAACAAAACTGAAAGTAAAAACATCAGGAACGGACCAAAAATCCAGGTAACAAGAAAAGAAGCTATCAATAATTTTGGCTTTCTAAAAATCTGCATCATTTGTGAAAAATCAATTTTTGTAAGTGGTGGATACATCATTAAAATTAATCCAATTGCTAAAGGAATATTAGTTGTTCCAGAGGAAAATGAGTTAATAAAATTGGCTGAATTTGGAATGAAATAACCAATACAAACACCAATCAACATCCCAAGAAATATCCACAACGTTAGAAATCGGTCTAAAAAATTTAATCTTTTTTTCATGTTATTACTTTATTTGAGAAAAAACATAGAACATTTCTCTAGCAATTTGACGGCATCGTTCATCGTATTTTTCATTTTGTTGCGGAGTGTTGTCAAATGCTTTTGGATCTTGATATGGCAATCCCAACCTAAAATCGGCACCTGCAACAATTGGGCAAGATTCATTCGCTTCAGCACATACCATCACGGCACCAAAATTCTTTGATGGGTTGGTAGAATCGGTATACACTTTTGAAAATAAAACCATTGGAGTGAATTTAACACCAATAAACGCCAACCAAACTGGATTTTCACTTTGTTGATTAGACTGTAAAACAATCCCAGTTTTTTCAAGTGCTAAAAGCGCATTTTTATTAACTTTAGTTTTTTCGGTTCCACCCGAGAAGGTATTTACATTATTTATATCATAATAATAGGACGCAATTTGAGACCATACTTGTGCCATATGACTTCGTCTGGAATTACTCGTACATACAAAAACTAAATTGATTACTTTTTGTGCCTTTTGTTGTTCAGCAATATAGCTTACAAGTTCATTTAAATATTCTTTTCGCTCAGCTGGAATTTGATTAAACTCTGATGAAAGTGAAGAACAATAGTGTGCCAAATCTGAATTAAGATTTGCTTTTTGAGCCTTTACATTTGATAATTTGAAGATGCAAAGCAATAAAAATGATGCTTTTAAAATCTTAATACTACTGTTTTTCATTTTTTATTTTTTTTAAGTTTAGAAAAAATATAATACATCTCGGAAGCAATTTCCAATGAGCGCTCCATGTACATAAAATCCATTAATTCTGTTCCATCATAAAATTTAGGATCATCGTAACGAATGGCTATACGCAGGGAAGCACCCGGAATAAAAGGGCAACCGTTCTCAGCTGAAGAGCAATTCATAATTGCTGCAAATTCCCCTTTTGGATTGGAAACATCATCAAACAATTTTGAAAAACAAAAAAGTGAAGGTTCTTCTTTACTAAACTTAATTTCATAAACCGGATTTTCGTTCCCAACAGATTGTTGAACTTGAAAACCTTGATTAGTCAATGTTTCGACAACTTTTGGAAACATTGCTGTTACTTCTGTTCCTCCTGAAAAGCAAGTAATATTGGCTATTCCAAAATGACAAGCCATGGTTTGAGCCCAAATTTGAGATAAATGACTTCTACGGGAATTATGAGTGCAAATAAAATGCAACTGAATGCGTTGTTTCAAATCCAATTTCGCTTGAATGTAATTCACAAGCGGAAATAAAAATTCTTTTCGTTCATCAGAGACTATCTTAGATGAGGCTTCAGCAATAGTTTTAGATACGTTTTCTAGCATATTTATAATATTGGTTTTACATAATTTCACAATCACTACTGCTATTCACAGCATTTATTGACAAGTCGGTGCCGAATGACACCAAAATAAGATTCAATTTTGCCAATTACCTCCGGATTTATACAATAGCAAATAGCAGTACCTTCGATAGTACCTTTAATTATACTGACATTTTTTAATGCAGCCAAATGCTGAGAAATTGTAGGTTGTGCCAATGGCAATTCGTTTACAATGTCACCACAAATACAAGTATCTACTTTCAGCAAATAGTCAACTATTGCAATTCTTGCCGGATGCGAAAGCGCTTTAAATATAGTTGCCATAACATTTTGTTCGTTTGAAAATGATTCGGATTTAGAAGCCCCCATATTTTAATATTTTTATATTGCAATATTACAATATAAAAACTAAAAACAACAAGCCACTTTTGTTTTTTTTCATAATACACAAAATACAATATGCTAAATATTTTTACTACTTTTGAGCATCAAAAAAAACAAAAAGCTATGGCATCAATTACATTAGGAGGAAATCCAATATCAACAAATGGTGAGCTACCAAAAGTGGGCTCAAAAGCACCCGAATTTAAATTAATAAAAAATGATTTAAGCATCGCGACGCTAGCCGATTTTAGTGGCAGCAAATTGGTCTTAAATATTTTTCCTAGTATTGATACCGGAACTTGTGCTTTGTCGGTTAAAGCATTTAATGTTGAAGCGTCTAAACTGAATAATACAAAAGTGTTATGTATTTCTAGAGATTTACCTTTTGCACAAAAAAGATTTTGCGCTGCTGAAGGCATTGAAAATGTAATTAATCTGTCAGATTTTAAATCGGGTAGCTTTGGAAAAGACTACGGTTTAGAAATTGTAGATAGTGTTTTAGCAGGCTTACATTCTAGAGTGGTTATTATTATTGATGAGAATGGAACTATCACCTACTCTGAACAAGTGCCTGAAATAGCAGATGAACCAAACTACAAATTGGCCTTAGAAACATTATAAATTTATGAAGGTAGAAAAAGACAATTCTTTTTTTATGGGTCGCCTAAAAAGCATAGGCTATGCTGTAAAAGGTTGTTATAAACTTATAACCACCGAGCACAGCATAATGGTTCAGTTCACACTGTCAATCATACTGATAATTGCTGGCTTTTATTTTAATATTTCTAGAGAAGAGTGGATGTTTCAAATTTTAGCTTTTGGGCTTGTTTTGGCTGTTGAAAGTCTAAATACCGCTGTAGAAAAAGTTGCCGATTTTATTCATCCCGAATTTAGCCATCGCATAGGTTTAATCAAAGACATAGCAGCTGGCGCCGTATTTTTTGCAGCTATTGCGGCTATTTCGGTAGGCTTATTGATTTATGTCCCAAAATTTCTTAATTAATATAAAATAAGTACCAATTATAGAAGATGGCAAAAACTACAAAAAAAGAGACTACAGATAATACAGACTTAAAAATAGTCGCTACAAAAAAGCAATACCGAATGCTTTTTGGGTTTGTTTTAATTTTGTTTTCAATTGCACTTTTGGTTTCGTTTGTTTCTTATTTCATCTCAAAAGATGCTTTAGTTAATGGTCAATCTGATCAAAGTGTAATTAGCTCATTATTTGAGCGAAATATAAACGTTGAAAACTGGTTGGGCTACTATGGGGCAATTCTAGCTGACTTATTTATCTATTGTGGCTTTGGCATTGCATCCTTTATATTTGTGAAATTATTCTTTTTAAGTGGCGTCTATCTTCTCATGGGGCTTTCATTTAAAAAATTAAAAAACACTTGGTTTTGGGATTTATATGTACTTGTTGTAGTTTCTGTAAGTTTAGGCTTCTTTGCTGATGCAATACCCGATTTAGGTGGTGTAGTTGGTTACGAGTTAAATCAATTTATGCAAGGATTTATTGGTAAAGTGGGCACCTTACTCGTCATTATTTTATCACTAATAATCTATTTAATATTCAAAATAAAAATAGCTCCCGATGCCATTAAAACTTTTTTTGAGAAGAAACAAAAAGCGATTAATGACAATTTGAATGAATTAACATCAAAAGAAACAGCCACCGATTATAATTTAGAAGAATTTGCAGTTCAAGAAACGGAAGATAGTAAAGAGCCAACAATAAAACTATCTCAATTTGAGATTGATAAAGAAACCTTAAAGCCAACTATTGAAAATGCGTCCGAAATTAATTTGGACCCAACAATAAAAACCCTCACTCCTTCTAGACAAACAGATGAAATTGAGAATGTTCCAACTATGAAAAACATTCAAACTAATGATGAAGCTTTCGTGATTGAAAAATTTGAAAATGAAGAAGTTATAGAAGAAAATTTAGCTTCAAAATTAGTCGCTGATTTTGGCGAATTTGATCCAACGCTAGAATTATCAAACTACAAATTTCCAACAATTGATCTACTTAAAGAATATACTTCAATTGGCATAACTATTAATCAAGAAGAATTAGAGGAAAATAAAAACCGGATTGTAGAAACTTTGAAAAACTACAAAATAGACATCGCACAAATTAAAGCCACTGTAGGGCCATCGGTTACCTTGTATGAAATTATACCCGAGGCCGGAATCCGAATTTCAAAAATAAAGAGTTTGGAAGACGATATCGCTTTATCGCTGGCAGCATTAGGAATTCGTATAATTGCCCCAATACCAGGAAAAGGGACAATTGGAATTGAAGTACCTAATAAAAATCCAACGATGGTTCCTATGAAAGCCGTAATCTCTTCTGCAAAGTTTCAAGAAGCCGAAATGGAATTACCAATAGCACTGGGAAAAACTATTTCTAACGAAACCTTTGTAGTTGATTTAGCAAAAATGCCTCATCTTTTGATGGCTGGCGCAACGGGACAAGGAAAATCGGTAGGATTAAATGCAGTTTTAACATCACTTTTATACAAGAAACACCCAGCAGAAGTTAAGTTTGTTTTGGTTGACCCCAAAAAAGTAGAACTTACTCTGTTTAACAAAATTGAGAGACACTATTTAGCAAAACTTCCTGATGATGGCGATGCTATTATTACAGACAATAACAAAGTTATTAATACGTTAAATTCTTTATGTATCGAGATGGACAATAGGTATTCTTTACTCAAAGATGCTATGGTTCGAAATATTAAAGAGTACAACGAAAAGTTTAAAAGTAGAAAATTAAATCCTGAAAACGGCCACCGATTCCTCCCCTATATTATATTAGTTGTTGATGAATTTGCTGATTTAATTATGACTGCAGGCAAAGAAGTTGAAACCCCTATAGCCCGTTTAGCTCAGTTGGCTAGAGCCATTGGAATACATTTAATTATTGCCACGCAAAGACCTTCTGTTAATGTTATTACTGGAATTATAAAAGCAAACTTTCCAGCTAGAATAGCTTTTAGAGTTACTTCAAAAATAGATTCTAGGACAATATTGGACACGCAAGGTGCAGACCAATTAATTGGGCGGGGTGATTTATTATATTCAAATGGAAATGATTTGGTACGCGTGCAATGTGCTTTTGTAGACACTCCAGAAGTTGAGCGAATTGTTGATTATATCGGTTCCCAAAAAGCATATCCAAGTGCCTATTTATTACCAGAATATGTTGGAGAAGACGGAGGAAG
>CAMDSN010000016.1 GCA_945907225.1 Flavobacterium psychrophilum
AAGCGTTGGCTATTTCTTTACCACAAACCATCAATTCAAAACGTTCTGTTAGCTCAGGATTATTTCGATGTTCTTTACATAAAGGGGACATTTCTTTTGGGTAATCAGTGATAAAAGTGGGTTGAATAAAATTTCCCTCACATTTTGCACCAAAAATTTCATCAATCAGTTTTCCTTTACCCATTGTTTCATCAACTTCAATATGCATTTTTTTGGCAGCTTCAAAAAGTTCTTTTTCCGTTTTACCAGAAATATCAAAGCCAGTAAATTGTTTGATGGCATCTGTCATTGTAATTCTACTGTAAGGTGCTTTGAAGTTTATGATATGTTCCCCAAAAGTAGCTTCTGTAGTTCCGTTTACTTCTTTGGCACAATACTCCAACAGGTTTTCGGTCATTTCCATCATCCAGTTGTAGTCTTTATAGGCTACATAAATTTCCATGGCAGTAAATTCTGGATTATGGGTTCTATCCATTCCTTCGTTTCTAAAGTTTTTAGAAAACTCATAAACCCCGTCAAATCCGCCAACGATTAATCTTTTCAAATACAATTCGTTTGCAATTCTCATATATAGAGGGATATCTAAGCTATTATGATGCGTAATAAACGGTCTAGCAGCAGCGCCGCCAGGAATTGCTTGTAATACCGGAGTTTCCACTTCCATATAGCCCGCGTTATTAAAGAATGTTCTCATGGCTGTGAACAATTTTGTTCTTTTCATAAAAACGTCTTTTACATGCGGATTTACAACTAAATCTACATAACGCATGCGATAACGCAATTCGGCATCATTAAAGGCATCATGAACTTTGCCCTCTTCATCGGTTTTTGGGAGCGGCAATGGTCGTAAAGTTTTACTTAAAAAAGTAAAATGGTCAACTCTTATACATTGTGCACCAACTTGAGTTGTGAATAATTCACCTTCAATGCCTATGAAATCACCTAAATCGGTTAGCTTTTTAAAAACCTGATTATAAATTGTTTTATCTTCACCAAGACAAAGCATATCACGGTTTAAATACAATTGAATTCTTCCTTCACTATCTTGCAATTCGGCAAAGCATGCTTTTCCTTGATCTCTAACACTCATCAGTCTACCAGCAACTATTACTTTGTTCCCGTTTTTGAAATTTTCTTTAATTTTTTTCGAGGTGCTATCTACCGGGAATAAATCAGCCGGATAAGGATTAATCCCAAGTTCGCGTAAGGCGTTCAGTTTTTCTCTTCTAATTATTTCTTGTTCCGAAAGTTGCATTTTATATGTGTTTAGGCTTGCAAAGATAGGTATAATTTAAAAATGTGCCAATTTGAATATTTGAAAATGATTTTGATGGTTTGTAGCAAATGGTTTGTGCTTTTTTGCCATCTACATTCCCGCTTTTCGCTTTATCTTTTTGTTTTGTAACTCTGAGAGCATATATAAGGTCATTGCTATAAACAAAAAGGATGTCGCTGCAATCGGGGCTATGAGAGAAACTATTTGTACATTTGTTAACTAATTTAATAGAGTGCTCGCGCCCCTCTCCTTTGGAGAGGGTTGGGGGGTAAGGCTTATGAACAAAAAAATTCAACTTCACGATTTAGGAAATAAAAAGTATAAAGAGACTTGGGATTATCAAGAGGAACTATTTAAACAAATTGTGGATATAAAAATTAAAAACAGGAGAGAAGAAACTAATTTGGAAACACCAAATTATTTTCTTTTTGTAGAACATCCACACGTTTATACTATAGGGAAAAGTGGCGATTTAACCAATTTGTTACTCTCCGAAAAACAATTAGAAGCTAAGGGGGCAACTTTTTATAATATAAATCGTGGTGGTGATATTACCTACCATGGTCCTGGTCAAATTGTCGGTTATCCTATTTTGGATTTAGAAAATTTTTTTACCGACATTCACAAATATTTGCGATTTTTAGAAGAAGTTATCATTTTAACTATAGCTGAATACGGTATTATTGGCGCAAGAAGCGAAGGGGAAACAGGTGTTTGGCTTGACGTTGGCACCCCGTTTTCAAGAAAGATATGTGCAATGGGCGTTAAAGCTAGTCGCTGGGTTACCATGCATGGTTTTGCTTTGAATGTCAATGCTAATTTGGGCTATTTTGACAATATTATTCCTTGCGGAATAAAAGGTAAAGCAGTTACTTCTCTTCATGTAGAATTAGGAAAACCAATTGATGAATATGAAGTGAAAGAAAAAATCAAAAACCATTTTTCAACCCTTTTTGAAGCTACTTTTAAACGTTTTGAAATCTAAAATCGTTAATCTACAATCATAAATTTAATTTCAATTGTTCTGGTAATAACCGAAACGACAATCGATGGTATTTGGTGATGCCGTATTTTCTTATGGCTTCTCTATGCTCAAGAGTTGGATACCCTTTATTTTTCTTCCAATTGTACATGGGAAATTCTTCATGAATGGATTCCATATATTCATCTCTATATGTTTTTGCCAAAACAGATGCTGCTGCAATACTTAAATATTTACTGTCTCCCTTAACAATCGTAGCATATGGAATATTATTTAATGGTTTAAAACGATTCCCATCGATAATAATAAATTCTGGCGCGGGTGTCAGTTTGATAATGCTTTCATGCATTGCCAGGATGGAGGCATTTAATATATTAATGTTATCAATAACCTGAGGATCGATGTGAGTTATAGCAAAAGAAATGGCGTCAAGTTCAATTTTTGGAGTTAGCTTTTTTCTTAATTTTTCCGAAATGAGTTTGGAGTCATTTAAATCTTTTAAACTATAATTTTCTGAAAATATTACTGCTGCCGCTGTAACTGGCCCAGCCAAGCAACCCCTTCCGGCTTCATCAGATCCACATTCCAATACGTTTCCAGAAAAATTTGGTTTTAGCATATCTAAATTGTTTATTGAAATTGCAATATCTAAATTTATCTTTAGTTAACGTGCAGGAAAACATTTTTTTGAATAATAATATTAGAATATTTACATTGTTATTTTGTATAAAATATTCATTTGTAATTATTTAAACTAATGCATTGCAGTTTTCACATGTTTTTTTCTAATTATATATGTTAATATTTGGTTAATTAATAATTTATTAAGAAGTTTGCACAATAACTAACTCAAACAAATTTAATATGAGATCGAAGTTCAAATGGATTTATACGCTTTTATTGGCGTTATTAATGCAGTTTTCGTTTGCGCAAGAGAAAACTGTAACTGGTGTTGTTTCAGATAAAACGGGTCCGCTACCAGGAGCTAATATTGTTGTTAAAGGTACAACAAGAACCGCCCAAACAGATTTTGATGGTAAATATTCCATTAAAGCAAAGCAAGGTGAGGTATTAGTGTTTACTTTTACTGGGTATGATAACACAACGATTACTGTTGGTGCTTCAAACTCGTATAAAATTTCATTAAAGGAGCAAAGTGTAAAATTGGAAGAAGTTGTAGTTTTAGGTTACGACAAGACATCAACTAAAGCAAAATCAACTGCTGCTACTACAACAGTAAGCGCAGAAAGTCTAAAGAATAGACCCAACGTAACTGTGCTGCAGTCATTATCAGGTAATGTTGCTGGATTAAATGTTATCACTTCTTCAGGATCACCTGGCTCAGCTAAATTTGATTTATTAATTAGAGGTCTTGGATCTGTAAACAGTTCTACAGAGCCACTTTACGTGGTTGATGGTGTGCCAACAAATTCAGTTGTTTTTAGAAACATAAACCCTGAAGACATAGAGTCTGCAACTGTTTTAAGAGATGCTGCCTCAACTTCTATATATGGGAGTAGAGCTGCCAATGGCGTTGTGGTTATAAAGACTAAAAATGGAAAATATGAATCGGGTTTAAAAATATCTTACACTAGTACGTATGGTATTTCTGAACTTACGAGAGATAGATATAATTTGATGAGTTCACAACAATTATTGAGATATCAGAGAGATAATGGAATTAGTGCTGGTGCGGGTAATAACGTGATATTAAATCAGTTTCTAGGGGCTAATACCGGAGATCCTCTTACAGATGAACAAATATCTAGAGCGCCAAATACAGATTGGAGAGATGTTTTTTTCAAAACATCAGAAACCCAATCTCACAATTTAAGTTTAACATCAGGCGGTAAAAATATGAATAACTTTACTTCTGTAAGTTATACCGAACAAAATGGTATTGTGAACACAACTAACTTCCAAAGATTTACGTTTAGAAATAACTTATCTGGAAAAAGTGATAACGAAAAGTTTACATATGGTACAAACCTAACCTTAGCCTTGTCTAAAAGATTTCAATTGGGGCAAGAAACAAATTCAGCAGTAAATAACAATGTGGTACAGAATCCTCTTTTAGGGTCATTAACAGGTGTTCCTTATTTTGCATCTGATTTTTATCCTGGTACTGGCCAAGGGCTTTATGATTTAGTAGGTACTGATTTTGATGGTGGAAATACAACTCTTGTGTTACAGGATTTGTTGCAAGAAGGAAATCAACCAAATAGATTTAATGAAATTAAAATTTTAGCTAATGCTAATGCTAGCTACAAATTATCAAGAGATTTTACCTTAGGTACAAGATTCGGTATTGATTACACCCATTCTGACAGAACATTTGCAAGAGCTCCTTGGTCTTATCTAGCCATTGCAGTAAGAGAAAATAGTGCATTACCTTTTGGTGGCTTTGAAACAAGAACTTCTGATAGAGATTTTGGATTTAATGTTGTCAATAGTTTAAAGTATTCTAAAGTTAGCGGCAAGCACAGTGTTGACGCTGGTATTTATATGGAATATATTAAAGCATACAGAACTGCTAACACATCTACGCAAAATGGCCTTGATTTGTTAACCTATGCTTTTGGTGCAGGGACAGGTTGGACAAATGTTGGAGCAAACTTTGCAGCTCTAAGACCAACAAACAGTGCTGCTAAAAATGTTGCGGGTACCTATTCCAACTTTGTGTCTGCTACTTATGATTATGATAGTAAGTTTGGTTTAGATGCAACAGTTAGGAGAGATGCTAGTTACCGTTTTGTTGATGATAATAAATGGGGTACTTTTTGGTCTGTTGGTTCTAGATGGAATTTAGATAGATATATGGAAAAATCTAATTTTAACATGTTAAAATTGAGAGCTTCTTACGGAATTCAAGGAAATCAAAATCTTGGAGTTCCTGCTTTTGGAGGAAACCCATTATATACATTGCCTAACTTGACAAGAGATTTGATTGCAACTGGAACTGGTTATGGTAACTCTGGTGCTTATGTACTTTCTCAGTTTGGAAATAATACATTACAGTGGGAAGAACAAACTATGGCTAATGTTGGTATTGATTTTGGTTTGTGGAATGACAGATTTTCTGGTAATATAGATGTTTACAGAAGACAGACTGATAAGTTGTTTTCTAGTATTAACTTGTCTGCTGCGGCAGGTGCCGGTACAGGATTGTCTGGTAATAATGGTTCTTTAGAAAACAGAGGTGTAGAGCTTGCGCTTAGATTGAAACTCTTTAGAGGAAAAGACTTTAATTTTGAGGTATTTGCCAATGGTGCATACAACCAAAATTTTTATACTGACATCATAAGTACTCCAGATCCAGATGGAAATGTTATTGATGAAAATGGAAGTTTAATCAATGAATATTGGTTAGTTCCTTATGCGGGTGTTAATCCTGCAAATGGGGAGTATTTATTTATTGATAAAGATGGAAATTTAACGGAAACTCCTAACGACGATGATAGAATAAGAACCGGAAAAAGTAATATTCCTATCTATCAAGGAGGATTTGGTTTTAACATGGATTTCAGTGGTTTTTTTGTAGACACTCAGTTTGCTTATTCACTAGATCAGTGGAGGTTTGATTACGCACAATTATGGTTAAACTCACCTTCATTCGCGCCGGACAACAACATGTCAACCGACATATTGAACGCCTGGACTCCTACAAATACAAATACAGATGTTGCTTCAGTTAATGCAGCTAACTTTGATCTTGCTACAGATTTTTCAGACAAATGGCTAAAAGATGCCTCTTATGTTAGATTAAAGAATTTCAGTGTAGGGTATAATTTTAGCAAAAAAATGTTAGAGAATTCTTTCCTTAGTACAGTTAAAGTATTTATGCAAGCTGAAAATTTATATACTTGGACTAAATGGAGAGGTTTTGACCCAGATTTTGGTACAACTGCGAATGTTGGTTCCTTCCCTACACCAAGAACAGTGTCTTTCGGTCTTAATGTTGAATTTTAATAAATATATATCATGAAAAGAATAAAATTAATTTTTATATCTAGTTTTTTCACGCTGTTTTTGTTTACATCATGTGAAGATTCTTACAATATAGTTCAAGACGGAGAACTCAACGAATCGGCTATAAACGATTTAACAAGTCTTCGTAGCTATTTAAATGGTACTTATGCTGGTGTTACTATATCTGATCAGATAGGTTTCACAGGTATTTTTACTGATGAGTGCGGTGTTGGTAGAGGTAATGGAGGTCAAAGTCTAAATCTTCATAGATTCTTCTTAACTACTGGTGAAGGTTATGCGAGTAGCATTTGGTATGGTAACTACCAAGTTATCAATAGATGTAATAGAACAATTAGAATGGCTAATGACCAAGTAACTGTTCCTACAGACCCTACTGATTTAGCTGAATATAACTCTATTCTTGCTGAAGCACGTGCCCTAAGAGCATTTAGTTATTTTCAGCTTTTAACCTATTTTTCAACAGATCTAAAAGATGATAATGCACTGGGTGTTATGTTTTTTACAAATGTTCCTCAAGCTAGTGACCAGTTACCACGAGTAGCTAATGGTATTATATTTAATCAAATTGAAGAGGATTTAGAATTTGCATTTAATAATGTTGTTGCTTCTGCTGTAACACCTTATAAATACATTCGTAAGCCTATGATTTCTGCTTTGAGAGCTAGAATGTATTTATACAGAGGAAATTATACATTAGCAAAACAGTATGCAGAGGAAGCTATTGCAACCTCAGGAGTTACGCTAACGGCAGCTACACCAATTGTTGCAACTGCACCAACAAACCCTAATTACAGCGTTTTTGTTGCTGCTAATCCTGCAAGTGCTGGTTCTCCTACTGCAGCGTGGAATACGGCTTTTTATGGTACAGCTTCTACTAATCCCTACAGAAGAATGTGGGCTGACGCCGCAACTGGAGGTCAAGGTGAGATTATTTGGTCACTTGATAGACCTGCAGCTCAAACTTGGGAAAATATTGCTACTCAGTTTACTACAAATAGTTCTAATCTTGCAGGATCTCCATTATTTGAAGTAGGTAGATCACTGTTTAATAAGTTAAAAGCGACACCAGGTGATGTAAGAAGATATGTTAATGTAGATCCTACATCTCTTATCAATCAGAACTATGCTACAGATCCTAACTATATAGCAACCGACGTACTTGTAATTGATAAGTATCCAGGAAAAACAGGATTTGTAACAAGAAATGATATAAAAGTTTTCAGACTTTCAGAAATGTACTTAATTTTAGCTGAATGTTATGCAAACCAAGGTAATTTCAATGGAGGTTCAAATTCAGTAGCTTCTGTTATTAAGCAAATTAAAGATGCAAGAAGTTTCCTTGGCGCACAGGCATTACCATCATATGCTGATGCTACAGCTGCTTGGGCTGGTATTTTAAATGAAAGAAGATTAGAGTTATGTTTTGAAGGTCATAGATATATTGATCTTAAAAGACTGGCAAATTTAGCTGGACAAACAATGGATAGAGATGCTACCGATGATCAAATTTCAGGTGCTGAATTATCTATTCCTAATAATGATTACAGGTATACACTTCCTATCCCACTGGATGAGGTTATTGCTAATTCAAACATTCAGCAGAATCCTGGATACACTGATTAATAAATAAAACCTTTTTCGTAAGAAAAAGGTTTTTTTAAAACTTTTAATATGAAACAACTCTTTATATTTTTATTATTTCCTTTTTTAGCTACTAGCCAAACAGTTACTGAGCGCCAAAAAATAACTAGTTCATATAATCAGTCAGAGATATTAGCTTTGAAAAGTTTTTATGAAGATTTTCATTTGTTTCAACAACAAAAAATCATCGAATTTAAGAAAACTAACCCCTTTATAGAAAGCGAACTTATGTCTTTGCAAAGGATAGAGGATGATGGAACTCCTATATTTTATTCAATTTTGAATGCTGGTTCATCAAAAACGATTGGAACAAATAAAATGTATCCAGGCGGGTCACTTGGTTTAAATGTTACTGGTGATGGAATGTTTGCAGGTGTTTGGGATGGGGGAAAAGTTAGAGAGACGCACCAAGAATTCAATGGGGGTAAAGTTATATTGGGAGACGCAGCTTCTACATCAAGTTCTCATGCTACTCATGTTACTGGAACAATAATGGCCTCAGGATTTAGCCCACTTCGTAAAGGCATTGCATATGGTGCACTTGCGAAAACATTTGATTGGACTTCTGATTATAATGAAATGTTATCCTTTGGAGCAGAAGGCTATTTGGTTTCAAATCATTCATACGGCTATATAGCCTCTAGTCTCTCGGAAGCAAAATTTGGTCAATATGATACCTCTTCCATTCAAATTGACAACGTGTCAAATGCGAGTCCTTATTATCAAATAGTTATTGCAGCAGGTAATGATCGTGATGATTTTTCAATTACTCAGGTAGGTAATAAAGCAGGTTACGATTTGCTGTCTGGATTTAAAACCTCAAAAAACAGCATTGTTGTTGCAGCTGTAAAAGAAGTACTAAATTATTCTGATGAGGGTAGTGTTGAGATGAGTTCATTTAGTAATTATGGCCCTACAGACGACGGAAGAATTAAACCTGATATTTCTGCAAAAGGAATAGGTGTGAGTTCTTGTACTAGTTCTGGAAATGCCTCCTACGATACCTATCAAGGCACTTCTATGGCAACTCCAGCAATAACTGGAATGGTTTTGATGCTTCAAAAATATTATAATGATTTAAATCCATCAAATTTTATGAGGGCCTCAACTGTTCGCGGACTAATATGTCATTCAGCAAGAGAAGCAGGATTGAATCCAGGTCCAGATTATGAGTTTGGTTGGGGGTTAGCAAATGCCGAGCTAGCAGCAACTATAATTAAAAATAATAATGTATCAACCCTCATAGAAGAAAATACTATAAATACAGGCGAAACATTTACAAAACAAATAGAAATATCTAGCACCCAAAATTTATCAGCTACGATATGTTGGACAGATCCTCAAGGTAGTCCAAACATTACAGGTGATGTTGATAATCGTACACCAAGGTTAAGAAATAATTTAGATTTAAAGATTTTGAAAGACGGGGTTATTTATTACCCTTGGAAGTTGAGCGTAGAAGATCCTGCTGCCCCTGCAATTAATACAGAGGAAAATGATGTGGACAACGTAGAGAAAGTTGAAATTTTAAATGCATTGCCTGGCCTTTATACTATTCAAGTTAAAAATAAAGGAAGTCTTTTAGGAGGCTCCCAAGTTTTTTCACTAATAGCAAACGGATCTAATTCGTTAAATCTAAATACGAGCAACTATGATCTTGATGCAAGCGTGTTTGTATATCCTAATCCTGCAAATAACTTACTTAATTTTGATTTAAAAAGTGATATTTTGATTTCTGGAATTTCTATTGCTGATATTGCAGGGAAACAACTTATAAAATTGAATAATTCTGTATCCAATTCAATTGATATCTCTTCACTTTCTTCAGGTGTATATTTTATTACATTTCGCTCTGAAAAAAAATCAGTAACAAAGAAATTTATTAAACAATAAATGAATAGTTTTTAATTATAAACTTCTTATAAATGTTGTTGATATTCCTAAACTGTGTAATGTTTTGTCCTGAAATAGCGATACACAAAATTCAACGTTATGGAAAATTGATACAAGGAGAAAATGATTTGATTAGAAAGAGACTAATTGCATATAATTCTCCAGATAGCTTATTAAAATTAGTTAGACCTTAAATTATTTTACTGATATTTAAATTTTCTTTTACTATTATGTCCAAGGGCATATAATTTTCAGTATTAATTTCTTCTTTTAAAACCAACTTTTTATATAGATGGCTAATTCCAAGAAATCCTTGTTCTTCGGGATTTTGATTTATTAAAAAACTGATTACATCATTGTTTAAATGTTCAACATTTCTTTTTAATAAATCATAACCAACTATTTTTATACCTTCAATTTTATTTTCTTTAATAAAATCGGCAACTATGTAGGCTCTTGAATTAGGAATAAAAACAGAATCAACTCCTTCGAACATTTTTTTTGTTAATTCAATTTTTCCGAATTCTTTAATTCTAATTTCATCAAATTTTAGGTTTTTAAATTCTCTTTTATTTTTAAAAAACGAATAAAATCCTTTTATTCGTTGCAAGTAAATAGAAGTTATTTCTATCTCTCGAGTAATTTTAATGACTAATACCTTTGTAGCTTCATTGTTCAATCCTATGCTCAATAATTTACCAGAAAGAAAACCACTTTGATAAGCATCTTGACCTATATATGATTTATTTGGCATTTCTTTTATATCAGAATCAATCAAAATTGCATGTCCGTTTTTCTTTTGAAATTCTTGTAAAAAAAATAAAGATTCTTCATAAAATATTGGTGCAAATAAAACACCATCATAATCGAACTTCAAAAGTTTATCAGCCGACTTTTTAAAAGATAAAGAATCATATTTGTAATAAAAGTAATCAATTGTAAAACCAAAATTACCATATTCTTTTTCGGCTTTTTCAATACCAATTATTGGCATTTTCCAATATTCTAAATCTTTTTGGTTAGGAAGAAAAACTGCGATTTTGAATTTTTTATTAAAAGCAAGATTACTAGCAAATATGTTCCTTTTGTATTCATATTTTTCAATAATCGCGTTTACTTTATCTATATTTTCTTGAGTTACTTGACCTCTGTTATGAATGATTCTATCAACAGTTCCTGGTGAAACGTTTGCCAATTCAGCAATTTTTTTAATTGTAATCATTATTGTGTTTTACCAATTTTTAGTCTAAATCGAGCTTTACAAAAATAGAATAAATTTTAAAATTAAAACATTCATTCAGTATCTTAATAAATAACAATTTTTCTATTATATTTTAATTTTTTATCTGTAATATTAGTTTCACTTTTTTTTTATATATTTGATTTTTTAAAAACGTGTCCGCACACGGACGCACATAATTAAAGTTGGTTTTTAATTTTAAACAAACACATAAACAATATTAAAATAAAAATTCATAGCAAATGAGTAAAAAAGTAGTAACATTTGGTGAAATAATGTTAAGATTAGCACCACAAGGATTTTTAAGATTTTCACAAGCCGACAATTTCGATGTTGTATACGGAGGAGGAGAATCGAATGTAGCGGTTTCATTAGCAAATTATGGAATTCCAGTTGATTTTGTAACGCGTTTACCAAAAAATGATATTGGAGAATGCGCTATGATGGAAATGCGTAAAAGAGGTGTTGGTGTAGATAAAATTGTTTGGGGTGGAGACCGTTTAGGAATTTACTTTTTAGAAACAGGAGCGGTATCTAGAGGAAGTAAAGTAGTTTATGATAGATCTCATTCTTCTATGTCCGATATTCAGCCAGGAATGGTGAATTGGGAAGAAGTTTTTCAAGGAGTTGATTGGTTTCACTGGACTGGAATTACACCGGCAATCTCACAAAGTTCAGCCGATGCATGTTTGGAAGCTGTAAAAGTAGCTAGCAAATTAGGAGTTACTATTTCCACCGATTTAAATTACCGTGCTAAATTATGGAAATACGGTGGAGACCGTGAGGCAATCATGACTGAGTTAACCTCGTATTGTGATGTGATTTTAGGAAACGAAGAAGATGCCGAAATGCACTTTGGAATCAAACCAGCAGGCGCTGCAGTTCAAACCCACGGACACGATGTAAAAGCAGAAGCTTTCTTGTCAGTTTGTCAACAAATGACGGAAAAGTTTCCAAGAGCTAAAAAAGTAATTACTACTTTAAGAGGCTCAATTTCTGCCTCTCATAACACTTGGGCAGGCGTTTTATATGATGGAAAAGAAATGTTACAAACACGTCAATACCAAATTACAGATATCGTCGATAGAGTAGGTGGTGGCGATTCCTTTATGGGAGGTTTAATCTATGGATTACTAACGTATCCAGATAATGACCAAAATGCATTGGATTTTGCTGTAGCGGCTTCTTGCTTAAAACACACTATTAAAGGCGATGCCAATTTAGTTACCGTTGATGAAGTTAATAAATTAATGGGAGGCGATGCTTCTGGAAGAGTTGCTAGATAATAAAAATTATGATAATAGATACCTTAAATAACGCATCAAAATATTATAGTTTGCATCCTTCCTTTATTAAAGCATTTGAGTTTTTACACCAAAATGATTTGGCAAATTTAACTGAAGGAATTTCAGAAACACCTGAAGGTTTGAAACTAATTGTAAATACCGCAAACGGAAAAACCGAAGAAGCAAGTTTAGCAAAGTTTGAATGTCACGACAATAATATCGACATTCAAGTTTGTGTAAAAGGATTAGAAACTTACGGTTGGAAACCAAGAGAAAAATGCAAAATGCAAAATGGCGCATACAATCCAGAGAAAGATGTTCGTTTTTTTAGCGATGCACCTGACATGTTTTTCCAATTAACAGATGGACAATTTGCCGTTTTCTTTCCAGAAGATGTTCATGCTCCGATGATTGGAGAAGGCGAAATAAAAAAAGTGGTTATAAAAGTTAAAATATAAAGTATGAGCGCTATCCAAAAAGTATCAGATGCTATTGTTCAACAAGGAATGCTTCCGTTGTATTTCAATGCTGATGAAACGGTAACAATAGAAGTTTTAAGAGCGGTTTATAGAGCAGGAATCAAAGCGGTTGAATATACCAGTCGTGGAGAAACAGCTTTGAGCAACTTTACCAAAATGGTTGAAGTGAGAAATGCAGAAATGCCTGATTTATTATTGGGTATTGGAACTATAAAAAACTTGCAACAAGCCGAAGAATATTTTGCAGTTGGCGCTGATTTTTTCATCAGTCCAGGATTTATTCCTGAAGTAGCGGCATTTTTAAAAAGCAAAGGAATTTTATACAGTCCAGGTTGTATGACCCCAACAGAAATTATAGCTGCTGAAAATGCTGGAATTCACTTTATCAAATTGTTCCCAGGGAATATGCTAGGACCAGATTTCTTAAGTGGAATTAAAGATATTTTCCCAAAATTATTGTTCATGCCAACAGGTGGAGTAGATACAACCAAAGAAAATATTGGAGGCTGGTTTAAAGCTGGAGTTTCTGCAGTAGGAATGGGGAGCAAATTAATCAGCAAACAATTAATGGCCGATAAAAATTATGCAACAATAGAATCAGAAACCAAAGCCGTTTTAAGTTTAATACATTCCATAAAAAATTAAAAAATGAAAACAGTAGTTATAACAGGAGCAGGAGGAGTTTTATGTGGTACATTGGCAAAAGCATTAGCTAAACAAGGCTATCAAATAGCCCTTTTGGATTTAAAAAAAGAAGCCGCAGATGCAGTTGCAAACAAAATTAATGCAGCTGGTGGAAAAGCCATTGGCGTTGCCGCAAATGTATTGGAAAAAGATTCATTAGAAGCAGCCAAAAAAGAAGTCAATGAAAAATTAGGTAGTTGCGATATTTTGATCAACGGAGCAGGAGGAAACCACCCTTTAGGAACAACTTCAAATCCATTTTTATTGGAAGAGGACTTACAAAATACAACTGAAGGTTTCAAAACATTTTTTGATTTGGATGCCGAAGGAATAAAATTCGTTTTCAATTTGAACTTTATTGGAACTTTGTTGCCAACACAAGTTTTTTCGAAAGATATGATTGGAAAAAAAGGGTGTAGCATTTTGAATATTTCTTCGATGAATGCCTTTACACCTTTAACAAAAATTCCCGCATACAGTGGCGCAAAAGCGGCGGTATCTAATTTTACACAATGGCTAGCAGTTCATTTTTCAAAAGTAGGTATTCGTGTCAACGCAATTGCTCCTGGTTTCTTCTTGACAGATCAAAATCGTACTTTACTGACAACAGAAAATGGAGAATTGACACCAAGAGGAAATACCATTATTGGGCAGACTCCTATGGGTAGATTCGGAGAACCAGAAGATTTAATCAGTACTACGCTATATTTATGTGATGAAGCATCCTCTTTTGTGACGGGTGTAGTTATTCCAATCGATGGAGGTTTTAGCGCGTTTAGCGGAGTTTAAAAAATAAAAAAAAGTTATGGAACAAACATGGAGATGGTACGGGCCCAATGACCCAGTTAAATTATCAGACGCTAAACAAGCCGGCGCAACAGGAATTGTAACCGCACTTCACCACATTAAAAACGGTCAAGTATGGGAAGTGGATGAAATCATGAAACGAAAAAATGAAGTAGAAGCTGCTGGATTAACTTTTTCTGTTGTAGAAAGTATTCCAGTGCACGAAGACATCAAAAAACAAACAGGCGATTATTTGAAATATATAGAAAACTATAAGCAAAGTATCAAAAACTTAGCGACTTGTGGAATTAACATTGTTTGTTATAATTTCATGCCTGTTTTAGATTGGTCTAGAACTGATTTGTCATATGAAATGCCAGATGGTTCTAAAGCCTTGCGTTTTGACATCAATGAATTCGCTGCTTTTGAATTGTTTATTTTAAAAAGACCAGGAGCTGAAAATACGTATACAGAGGCTCAAAAAGCAAAGGCAAAAGCGACTTTTGAAAAGCTATCTGATGCCGATAAAATTAAATTGCAACAAAATATTATTGCAGGTTTACCAGGGGCTGAAGAATCCTATACAGTTGAAGATTTCCTGAAAGTACTTCAAGGTTATGATGGAATTGATGCCAATAGATTGAAAGAGAATTTATATTATTTCTTACGTGAAATTATTCCTGTTGCCGAAAGTGCAGGTGTTTTAATGGCGATACATCCCGATGATCCTCCTTATCCAATTTTAGGATTACCAAGAGTAGTTTCTACAGAAGCAGATTTGATTCAATTATTAAATGCTATTGATTCTCCTTCAAATGGTTTTACAATGTGTACGGGTTCTTATGGAGTAATTGCTGAAAATGATTTGCCAGGTATTGTAGATCGTCATGGTGCAAAAATGAATTTTATTCAC
>CAMDSN010000017.1 GCA_945907225.1 Flavobacterium psychrophilum
TACTCATGATGTTCATCATCAAACACCTGAATAGTAACTTCTTTTTCTACTAAATCCGTAAACTTCCCACGATACCGTGTTGCCTTTACTAAATGATTATCAATCCAATGATAATTACCCCCACGTGGTTTTCCGAAAAGTATCCCATGGTATTTGAAACCATGTTTTCTTAACCAAAGTTCTGTATATTCTCTATGAGCTTCTGTTCTAGAAGTAAAAAAGAAAATAACATGACCTTCCTCATACCATTTATTTAATGTAATCAATGCATCGGGATAAACATCTGCGGTAAGCATTCGTTCTGGCTCTTCATTTGGAATATCATCACAAATAGTCCCATCAATATCAACCAGATAATTCTTAATTCCTTCTTGTAAAATTGGACTTAACAACTGTCCATTTTCTGTAATAGTTTGTAAATTTTTTGCGATGTCTTCCGCTTTCATTTTTTTATTTTTTATTGTTCATATTCATTTGACAAACTACCAAGCCTCACATTTATGGTCATTTGTATATTTTTTTGGGGTTGAAAAACCCAATTATTCGTTCTTCCAGTTTAACCTATCTTGCTGATTATATTGCCACGGCGCACCATTATTCTCAATATTAGTCATCATTGCATTTAATGATTGTGGAGCTGCACTTTGTTCCATTACCAAATAACGTCTCATGTCCATAATGATTGAAAGTGGACTAATATTTATAGGACATTCCTCCACACAAGCGTTACAAGAAGTACAAGCCCATAATTCTTCTACTGATATATAATCATGAAGTAGTGACTTATTATCTGGAATAAATACACCTTTATTAGCATCTATATTACGCCCTACTTCTTCAACCCGATCACGGGTGTCCATCATGATTTTTCTTGGAGATAACTTTTTACCTGTTTGACTTGCAGGACAAGACGAAGTACAGCGACCACATTCGGTGCAGGAATAGGCATTCAAAAGTTGAACCCAATTCAAATCTTGAACGTCAGAAGCGCCAAATTTACTAACAGCAACATCAGATGTACTTGGTTGGGCTGAAAAAGGATCGGCATTTGGATCCATCATTAATTTAACTTCATCAGTAACACTTTTAAGATTATCAAATTTTCCCTTGGCGTTTAAGTCGGCATAAAACGTATTTGGAAAAGCTAGAAGTATGTGTAAATGCTTAGAATAATATAAATAATTGAGGAAAATCAAAATTCCAACGATGTGCATCCACCAACATACTCTTTCAATAGCCATTAATTGAGGAGATGAAAATGAAGTGAAGTAACTATAAATATATTGTGAAATGATATTTCCTGAATTTAACTCTTGAAACTGAAAATCGCTGGCGTTCATTAGTAAAAAAAGCGACATTAATACCACCTCAAAATATAAAATTAGATCTGCATCTCTTTTTGGCTTACCTTTTAAATCGGCACTTGTAAATCGTTTTAAACCTAATATGTTTCTTCGTATCCAAAAAACAAGAACCGCGAATAAGACAAGAACTGCAAGTATTTCAAAAGAAGCAATTAAGAAACCATAAAAATTACCTAATATCGAAAAAACCCTGTGGGTTCCTATTAGTCCGTCAATTACAATCTCAAGTACTTCTATATTAATTATGATAAAACCAACATAAACAATTATATGAAAAAAACCTGAAACCGGTCTTTTTATCATTTTAGACTGACCAACGGCAATCATAAGCATATTCTTCCAACGAGCTGATTTATTATCATTCCGTACAACATCCTTTCCAAGACTTATATTCCGTTTTAATTTTTGTATGTTTTTAACAAAGTAAAATAGAGACGAAATGAGCAATATAGCAAAGAGTATGTTATCAAGATACTTCATGGTTTATTCCTTATTTTTAATAGAGTCAGTAACTGGAGATTTGTAGGGTTTATTCTTTTTACCAAATAAAGAAACGTTTACATAACGTGTAGGATTTAGTCGTAAATCTTGCAAGAGCAACTCTAATTCTCTGGAAGACTTAGCTATATTATTATAAATAGCATCATCTTTTGCAAACTTGCCTATTGTTCCCTTGCCAGATTGAATATCTGCCATTATTTTATCTACACTTTCTAACGTTTTTTCTAGCTTTTTAATTGTATTACCAATGTTGGATTTATTGATTGAATCTGTAAATTTTTCAAAATTAGAAGCTGCTTTATCCACATTTGTAAGTGCTGAACCTAATTTACTTTTATTATCTGTCACAATGGCGTTTACATTTTTAGATACTTCTTTAAATTGAGCTATGGTTACCTCAAGATTTGAAATGCTATTTTTTAAGTCAGCTTTGGTTTTAGAATCTAATATTGAATTAACATTAGCTAATAAATCGTCGGCTGAAACAACCATTTTTTCAACTTTTTCTTGAAGTGGTGTCAACTTTTGAGCAATTAAAGTAACTAATCCAGGTTTAATTTCACCAACTAATGTTGCTCCCGATTCAGCCACAGATGAATCTTTGAAATTAGGGGCAATCATAAGTTGTTTTCCCGCAATCAACCCTGGTTCGTACAAATAAACTCGACTTGATTTTGAAAATGAAAATTCAGAATTTACGTGAAACTCGACTTGAATCTTTCCATTGTTTCCAACAAACTTAATATTTTTGACTTTACCAACATTTAAACCGCTAATGGTTACTGGGGCAGAATTTACAAGACCTTCAACATTATCAAATTGCACATAAAATATTTTGTCATTACTTAATAGATCAGTTCCTTTTAAAAAACTATAACCCCAAATAAATAATAAAATAGACGCAATTACTAAAACTGCAGACTTAATCTCTTTTGTTACTTTCAATTTAATTTTTTTTTGTGTAAAGTTAGAATAAAATTATACATAAAAAGATTGCTATTTCAATGCTTCTTGAACTGATATTTTCTTTCCATTTTTAAAAGCAATTAGAAAAGCAGATGGAAAACCTTTCGATTTCACTTCAGCCAACAAACGTTTTGCTTCTTCATATTTAGATGTCTCTCCAAACGTATATTTATAATAAATACCTTCGCGAAAAAAAGAAATATTAGACAGCCCATTAAAATTAGAAGGTGTAATTTCTACTTCACTTTCTTTAGCTGAAAGTTGAACTTTAAAAATAGCTTTTGATGAATTAACGACAGGTATTTCTGTTTTTGTTTCTGTTTTTGAATTATTTTCTGGTTTATTTGTTTCTTGTTTAGGTGTAGAATCTACAACTTTAGTCGCTTCTATTTTTTGAGAAGGTTTTGTAATTGTATCACTAGTACTGGCCCCAAAATATTCTTTTTTATAACTAATTATTGCATTTGCAATAGATTCGGCGACTGCATTTTGACCATCTTCTGAATCTAAAATAGCTCCCTCTGCCTTGTTAGAAATGAATCCCATTTCAATTAAAACTCTGGGCATATATGCTTTATGCAAAACCATGTAGGGAGCTTGCTTAACTCCGCGACTTTTTTTACCAAGATCAATAAATTGTGCTTGTACTTTTCCAGCCAATGCAATACTCTGATCCAAATATAATTCTTGCGCCATTGTCATTCCAGCAAAAGATTCGGGCGACTTTGGATCGAACCCTTCATATTTTTGCTTGTAGTCTTTTTCAAGAGTAACAACGGCATTTTCTCGCTTTGCAGCTTCTAGGTTAGAGGCATTTTTTGACATACCCATCACGTAGGTTTCGCAACCATCAGCCGAATTATTTACGTTGGCATTACAATGAATAGATACAAAAATATCTGCATTAGCTCTGTTCGCTATATTTGCACGTTCCACCAAATCAATAAACTGGTCGCCTTTACGCGTATAAAAAACTTCAATGCTTGAATTTTTTTCTAATAACTTTCCAACTTTCAAGACTACGGCCAAAGCAATATTTTTTTCTATATGTCCATGATAAACAGCTCCATAGTCGTGATCTCCGTGTCCTGCATCTAAAGTTACTTTAAACTTGTTTTGTCCGAAAGAAATTACTGAATTTAATATAAAAATTAATGTAACTATGTGTAGTGTATATTTGTTAGTATTCATGTGATTGAAAAAGTTAATTTAAATTAAATCATAAAGATTATAAAACTAATATTTCCTTATTTTTGACCAAAAATATTGATTAAGTTTGCCCTGTAAAAATTAAGTAATATTTACAAAAATAGTATTAAACCTTTGAAAAGTCACTTATTTTATATCGTTTTTTTAACAATTTTTCTAACAGCTGGAAACCACAAAATATATTCACAAGAGTTGCCAAAGCAAGAAATAGCTTTTCCACCTAAAAATGTGGATAGTATTACTACAAACCAAGAAAAAACGCAATTAGAAGCTACTGTAATTTCAGTACCAGACAGCATTAAAAAAAAACCATTCTTAGAGAGCAAGATTAAAAGAAAAGCAGTCGATTACGAAAAAACAGATCAAAAGAAAAAATGCATCACATTATACAATAAAGCAGAGGTTTATTATGAAGATATTGAACTAAAATCTGGTATAATCGTTATAGACTATAACAAAAGTGAGGTGTATGCGGGTCGAATTAAAGATTCGGCAGGCGTATATTCTCAAAGTCCTGTATTCAAACAAGGAGCAAATGTTGTAGAACCTGATTCCATTCGATTTAATTTTAAAACAAAAAAAGCCTTGGTTTGGAATTCAAGAACAGATCAAGGGGAATTTAAAGTTAAATCGGAAATCACAAAAAAAGAAAATGACTCGGTCTATTTTATGAAAGGAGCGCGTTTTACCACTTCTAAAGATATTGAAGATCCTGAATACTACTTTCTTACAAATAAAGTAAAATTTGTACCCGGGAAAAAAATTGTTGTTGGTTTCACCAATATGTACATAGCAGATGTACCAACACCACTTGCTCTACCCTTTGCTTTTTTCCCTATGAGCGAAGAGAGTCGATCGGGATTAATTGTACCCAGTTATAACGACAGTAATACAAGGGGGTTTTCGCTGCAAAATGGCGGGTATTATTTTGCCCTGAGTGATAGTTATGATTTGGCTGTTTTAGGAGATTACTATACCAACGGCAGTTATGCGCTAAGATTTGAGTCTGCCTATGCTCAGAAATATAAATTTTCTGGAAATGTGAATTTCCGATATGAAAATTTAATTTCTAGTGAGCGTGGCTATCCGGATTATTCCAGAACAAATATCTACAACATTCAATGGTCACATTCTAAAGATTCTAAATCTAACCCAAATTCTCGATTTTCAGCATCTGTAAATTTAGGAAGTAGTAAATATTATGCAAACTCAATCAATCAGGTTAATGTTGGATCGAGACTAAACAATACTTTAAGTTCCTCAATTTCGTATTCCAAAACGTTCAATTCGGTTCCACAGGTTAACTTATCACTAACTGCCACCCACTCACAAAACACAAATACGGAACAAATAAATATGACATTACCCACGTTACAATTGAGCGTGGATAGAATATTCCCATTTGCACCCAAGGATGGAGTAAAAAAAGGTGTTTTAAAGAACATCAATTTACAATACAATTTAAGGGGAGAAAATAGAATTCAAACTACAGATTCACTTTTCTTTAAACCCCAAATGTTTAAAGATGCAAAAATAGGTTTTCAACACAGCATTCCATTAAGTACGAATTTTAAAGTTTTTAAACATTTCAGTGCAACTACATCCATAAATTACAATGAAGTTTGGTATTTAAAAACTATTAAAAAACAGTTTAATCCAGGAGATAATTTAGTTGTTGATTCAGAAGTACAAGGTTTTGATGCTTTTAGAACCTACTCATTTACCGCTGGATTAGGTACCACTGTTTACGGTACTTTTAAACTAGGAGAAAAGAAAAAAGTACAAGCAATTAGACACGTTATGCGTCCAAATATAAGCTACAGCTACACACCAAGTTTTTCTCAATATTATGACACGTATGATCCTGATGGAAGTGGAACAATCTTAAAAGAATACACCCGATTTGACAATGGAATTTTTGGTGCCCCAGGAAAAGCAATGTCCAATAATTTAGGATTTAATTTGAGTAATACATTTGAAGCAAAAGTTACTGACAAAGACTCTACCAAGACGGAACCTAAAAAGATAATGTTACTAAACAACTTGAACTTCTCAACGAATTATGACATTACAGCCGACTCATTACGCTGGTCACCAATGCGAGTAAGCGGTGGAACATTGTTTTTTAAACAAAAAATGAATTTAAACTTCGGGATAACACTTGATCCTTATGCTATTAATGACGCTGGGAGAAGAATTGACACATGGAATATTGACAACGGTGGAAGTTTATTTCGAATGACCAGTGCAAATATGACTATGAATTATGCCTTTTCAAGTAAAGATCTAAATGGGGACAATGACAAAAAAAATAAGCAGGGCACACGAAACGGTGGTCGTGAAGACGATTTATTTGGAAGTAATAGAGATTTAGGGGATCGAAGGCAGAGTCAATTTAATGAGGAAGAAGAAGGAGAACCAGAAAAACCCACAGAGTTTTTTAAATATGAACTTCCCTGGGATATGACCCTTGCCTATTCACTAACATATTCAAACAACAATAGAGAGAAAAAAATTACTGGAAACTCCTTAATGGTTTCTATGAATACCGATTTAACTCCAAAATGGAAAATAGGCGCTTCTACTGGTTATGATTTTGTTCAAAATGGCGTTACTTTTACCCAACTACGATTTGAACGGGATTTACTAAGTTGGCGAATGGATTTCAATTGGGTTCCATTTGGTGACAATCCGTATTGGGGATTCTTTATTGGCATTAAAGCAAGTGTTTTAAGTGATATTAAATGGGATAAACGAAATCAGGCAGATCGAACCCTTAGATAAAAAAACATATAGTAAGTCATAAATGATGAAGAAAATAATTTTTACAGAAAGTGCACCAATGCCAATTGGACCTTATAGCCAAGCTACATTGATTTCAAATACGTTATACACTTCTGGTCAAATAGCACTCCATCCAATAACCATGGAATTAGTTGTTAGTGATATAGAGGCTGAAACAAAACAAGTCATGGATAATTTAAAAGCGGTACTATTGGCTGCAAACATGACTTTCGAAAATGTTATGAAAACTACTATTTACGTGATGGATATGTCAAATTTCGGGAGGATTAATAGCGTTTACAGTAGTTATTTTAACGAAAAAACAGCCCCTGCTAGAGAAACAATTCAAGTAGCGGGACTGCCAAGAGGAGTTAACATAGAAATTTCAATGATTGCGTTTAAAAATTAAAAAGCAATTAAGATGATTATAATGTAAAATTGAAACAACTATTTATTCAATATGTGATAAGCGATCAAACCGTCAATTGGTCGTCTTAAAATGTTTCCAATTTTTAAATCATAAGATTCCAAAACTTCCTCAAGCTCATCCTTTAAATAAAAGGCAATTGAGCCCACAAAATGAACCAATAAGTCACGAGAATTATCATATTGTAAAATATAATTTTCAACAAAATCTTTCATTTCAGATTTTATAATTTGTTTACAAAAATCGGTTTCTTTATGTTTTATTAAAAACTTAGCAAATGTCGCTAAGTAAGCATTTGGATTTGGTTTTTTATATAAGTTATTTTTTATATGGTCGGGATCAACATTGTAATTATTTTTAAAATCTAATGCTAATTCCTTAGGCATTTTATTAAAATAATAACCTCTTAACAAATGTCTGCCAATTCTATTACCTGAGCAATCGTCCATAACAATATAACCTAACGATTGCACTTTTTGATGCAATACTTTCCCATCAAAATAGCTACAATTTGACCCGGTTCCTAATATACAAACTATGGCTTGTTCACCGTTAGGGGTCGTAGCATAAGCAGCTGCATAGGTATCTTCGTAAACTGAAACTTTGGAATTAATGAAATATTCTTTAAAAACATTTGACAAAAAATCTTTCATCCTATTGGTGCCACAACCTGCTCCATAAAAAAAGAGATTAGTAACTTTTTCTTTATTGTGTGAAATATCAAATTTATCATTTAGACGATTTAGTATTTCTTCTTTATCTAACACTTCTGGATTTAAACCCAAAGATTGGGTAGTAAAAAGTACTTTTCCGCTATCATCAATGGCAATCCAATCGGCTTTGGTAGATCCACTATCAACTAATAATTTCATTTTAAATCTAATTTAAATTGGACTCATGCAATACAGAATCGAAAAAATAGTTTTTATAGTTTTGC
The DNA here is from genome assembly GCA_945907225.1 of Flavobacterium psychrophilum. Taxonomy (GTDB): domain Bacteria; phylum Bacteroidota; class Bacteroidia; order Flavobacteriales; family Flavobacteriaceae; genus Flavobacterium; species Flavobacterium psychrophilum_Q. The sequence continues at coordinate 8,189 of CAMDSN010000017.1, forward strand.
TATGTGAATTGATAAATCAATCAATTTACTTGAATAGCCATATTCATTATCGTACCATGAAACCAGTTTAAAAAAAGTAGAATTTAGTCCTATACCAGCTTTAGCATCAATAATTGAAGTACGAGAATCTGAAACAAAATCCTGAGAAACCACATCATCTTCAGTAAATCCTAAAACACCTTTCATTTCATTTTCTGACGCTCTTTTCAAAACATGCATAATTTCATCGTATGAGGTCTCTTTTGCTACTTTCACAGTCAAATCTACAACAGAAACATCAACGGTTGGAACACGAAATGACATTCCGGTTAATTTTCCATTCAATTCAGGAATTACTTTACCTACGGCTTTAGCAGCTCCTGTAGAAGATGGGATTATATTTATGCTGGCAGCCCGTCCACCTCTCCAATCTTTTCTTGATGGTCCGTCAGCAGTCATTTGAGTAGAGGTTGTTGCATGGACAGTAGTCATCAATCCTTCTACAATTCCAAAATTATCATTAATGACTTTAGCGAGTGGCGCTAAACAATTTGTAGTACATGACGCATTTGAAACCACGATATCTGATGCTTTAGCCTCATTATGATTCACACCCATTACAAACATTGGAGCGTCTGCTGAAGGTGCTGAGATCACAACTTTTTTTGCACCTCCTTCTACATGTGCTTTTGCGGTCTCAATAGTTGTAAAAAAACCAGTACATTCAGCAACAACATCAACTTCTATATTCTTTTCATCCCATTTAATTTGTTTAGGGTCTTTCTCTGCAGTTACTCGAATATATTTATCATTTACAAATAATTTACCTTCTCTAACCTCAACTTTTCCATTAAAACGCCCGTGAACAGAATCATATTTTAACAAATAAGCTAAATGATCTACGTCCAATAAATCATTAATAGCTACAACTTCTACATTATCTCTATTATACGTTTCTCTAAAAACAATTCTTCCAATTCTTCCAAAACCGTTAATTCCTAATTTTACTTTTGACATTTTTTTATACTATTATTTTATTTTTAAATATGTGTGGTTATTTTAACCTTTTATACATTTACATTTTGGCAAGAGTTTATTATGTAGACATAATATCAGACACCCTCAATAAGTCATTATCAATAGCAGAGTGGCCTTTAATAGCTTGTTCTAAAGGTGTTAGAGCTACTTTGTTATTAAGTATGCCTACCATAAAATTTGATTTCCCTTCTAACAAAGATTCTACTGCTTTTACACCTAGACGAGAGGCCAAAACTCGATCAAAACAAGAGGGTGATCCCCCGCGTTGCATGTGACCAAGTACCGAAACTCGTATGTCATATTCTGGAAGGTTTTCATCGATATAATCTTTAAGTTCAAAAACATTTTTTCCGATTTTATCACCCTCAGCAATAACTACTATACTTGATGATTTTCCTGACGCTTTGCTTTTTTGTAATGATTCTAAAAGTCTATCAAGCCCTAAATCTTCCTCGGGAATTAAAATTTCTTCAGCACCAGCACCAATTCCGGCATTGAGTGCAATATGGCCAGCATCTCTTCCCATAACCTCTACCAAAAAAAGACGATTATGAGAACTAGCCGTATCACGAATCTTATCAATACAATCTACAACAGTATTAAGTGCTGTATCAAATCCAAGGGTATGACTGGTTCCAAATATATCGTTATCTATAGTCCCTGGAATACCCATAACAGGATATCCAAACTCTTTATTAAAAATTTCTGCACCAGTAAAAGTTCCGTCACCACCAATTAAAACTAAGGCATCTATCTTAGCATTTACTAAATTTTGATGCGCTTTTTTTCTACCTTCATAATCCATAAAATCTTTAGAACGTGCCGACTTTAATATTGTACCCCCTTTATTAATTATATTATTTACACTTCTAGGGCCCATTTCTTTAAAATCGCCTTCAATCATACCTTGATAACCCCGGTAAATACCAATGCATTCTATTGAATAAAAAGCACAAGTTCTGACTACAGAACGAATAGCCGCATTCATTCCCGGAGAATCGCCTCCAGAAGTTAAAACTCCAATTCTTTTGATGGTTGTTGACATTATTATTATTTTTAAAAATGTAAAATTAGTAAACAGGAATCATTATACTACTTATATTATTTTGTTATTGGTATAAAATCAGAAAAATCAATCGTTTTCGTTGATAAGTTTTGCCAATATTAAAAACAGAGGAATGAGTTAGTCCTCTGTAGGAACGGCTTCTTGATTTGATTTTGGTGGAACTTTTTTCTTTTCTTTTTTATCCTTTAATTGTATAGTCTCTGAGGGTAAAGTAGAATCTAATATATAATTTACGTTTGTGGAGGCTCTTTCGATTTTGGCATTTTTAAAAATTTTATTTACCAATTCCTTTAAATTATCAAAATCAACTTCATATGACATTCCTATTCCTTGGGTATACCCAATTCCTTGTCCAATATAAGTAATATCATTTTCTTTATTAAACACCTTTAAATTTAGAGTCCCATCGGCATTTACTCTGTATTGTAATTCGAGATCTCCTACAATAGCTGTCTCAGTTATTCCGCCCACTGGCACACCAACTTTACCATTAACAGTAATCCGTTCATTTATTTTGGAAGAAATAGTAACCCCAAATCTTCCATCTGTTTGCTGTCCTGGAGTTCGATCGGCAACAATATATTCTGGCGCAATGGATATCTTATCATCATCACTTGAAAAAATATCACTAAAAAGGCTACTTGCTTTTTCAAATAAATTGTTAGATAATTGATTTTGATTAACGCCTTCTGGACTCAAGAAGCTACCGGTTGACAACAAATAAAGCGCCTGCGTTTGACGTGTATCTTTATCATCTAATTTATATTGTAATTCAGATTTAAGGGAACTGACAACATTGGGGAAGTTAATATTAAAATCGGGTTCAGGACGAGCTAAATTCCCTTTAACACCAACAACAACATCAACATCAACTTTTCTGTTAAATGATGGATTGTTAATCAAAACTGATGGGTTTGCTGTAGTTTTATAAACAGCTTCTAAATTCAGAACCGCGGCCATAGGATCACCATTCCAAATAATTGACCCCCCTTTTTTAACTGCGAATTTTTTATCTATTAATCCGCCATATTTAAAATTGTACAAACCAGAAACTACTGAAAAATCTCCAAACATTTCAAATTTCCCCGATGTATTGATTCTAAAAAGTAAAGTACCATTTCCATTTCCTCGCATTCCGTGACCACTTTCTCTATTTAAAATTACTTCAATATTTGCAATTTCATTTATAGTAAAATCGAACTCCAATTCTAATCCGTTATAACTATTAACTGACGTAATAGTTTCTTTTACTTTTTTTCTTTTTTCTTGTGGGGATTTAAAATGTATAAATTCACTATCCTCAACTGATTCAGCATCGTTTATTGGAATTTTAATATCGGTACCAATAGCCGATTCAGCATCAACCTTAATCTTTAGGTTTTCTACTGGACCTTTTATAAATGCAGATCCGTTCATAAATGCACTTCCGAAGTAAGCCGAATCATCACTATCGGATGTATTTAGGGCAAGAAATCGTCTAGTATCTATGGATAAATCAAGTTGCCAATCGTTAAATTGTTTATGCTTTATATAGCCACTAACAGTCGCTTTAGAATTAAATTTAGTGTCGGTAATATTAGTTTCTCTGACAATGAATTTATTTTGTGTGATGTCGATAACTGAATTTTTATCAAAAACATAATCCGTGTTAAGTAGTGGAATTGTCAGTCCAGCATCACTCACAAATAATCTGCCGTTGTAATCTAAATTATCTAAAGCGCCATCAATTCTGGCGGTTCCAGTTACAAATCCTCTGATATTATTGAATGCATCCCCTCCTATTTTACTCAATACTCCAACATTAAATTTCTCAAAATTTAAATCAATTCCTAAGATTGTTTTATTTTCAACAATTTCAATATCCCCCTCAGCTTTAAACAACTCGAGATTGTTATTTTCAATAGAAGAGTTTAAATGAAAAGTTTTGAGTGTTTGGTCGCCTTCAATTTCTAGATTCATTGTGCCTAAAACAACATCATTAACTTTAAAATCATTTATTTTCAGTGTGGAAGTCGGTTGAAAAATTGCATTCATTTGTTTTACATTAATTTCACCATTTAGTTTACCTTCAAATTTGAATTTATCTATATCCGGGATAACTTTATTTAGGGTAACATTTTCAAATTGAAGTTGTAGATCTTTATTTTTGGTTCCGTTAAGCAATCCAGCCAAGTTGATACTTTCATCATCATGAGAGAGCGTTAAATTATCAAAAGAAAAATTAGTTAGTTTTTCATCAAATATAATTCTACTTTTTTCTGTACTTCCATTTTCATTTAAATACCACAGATAATCTTTAAATTGGAGTTCCGATTTATTAAATCCAATAACATTGTTATTCTCTTTATTTATGGTATGGAAAAAATTTAAGTTAAAAAAATCTTTACCACTTGTTCCTCCTTTAAACTCGGTCCTAAATTTAAGCGTATCATTTGAAAATGTATTAATTACACTTAAATCTCTAATATTGTAGCGCTCAGTTTTTAAGGAGTCTAATTGTATATAAGCATTGTATAAAGGGTTTTGATTGTCTACTTGAACTAAAATATTATCCAGAGTATTGTTGTAAGCTACAATTTTTTTAGAAGCGAATTCCAATTTAAAATTTTTGCTTTCTGAACTTATATTTCCCTTTAATTTTGTGTTGTTTGCAAGTGAAATATCGGGATTAAATATTTCTATAACCCTACTATTCAAATCCAAATCAAATTTCAAATATTGATTAGGCAATACTTTATTAGGACTATAATTGGAGTAAAAACTTCCAAGTGAATTCGCAACGATTTTCTGTAATTGATTGAATTTATATTTTCCAACTACTGAACCATTTATTGCATTTGGCGACTGGATTATTATTGATCGTACACCATCATTATCAAAACTTGAATTTAAATCTAAATAATCAATAAAATAAAGATCTTTTTTGTTTTGGTATGAGGCTTCAGTTATTAATATCCCCCCAGTAAAATCATCAATCGATGTTCCCTTTGCCTTTACTATAATATCTCCTTTAAAAATTGATATTGAATCATTAACTAACTTAAGCTTTTCCAGATTAGCATAATCTATTTCAGAATGAAAATCGAAATTATTCACACTTTTGGATAGATCTAATACCCCGTTAAAATCCATAAATAAATTTGGATCATTTATGTTAAAATCTCCTTTAAAAACAGGATCTGTAATACTGGCATTTACTAAAATTTTAGAATAGTTATACCCGTTATAATTAAATTTAAAAATATCCCCATTAAAATGAGTGTTTATGTTTTTCAGTTTTAATCCCTTTCCATCGACATTAATATCCAAAGAAACACTACCTACGTTTTTATTATTGATTAAAGCCCCAATGTTAAAATTTTCTAAAACGACATTTCCTTTGTATTTTGCATTATCAATATTTTCTATTTCAGACATTTCTAAATCTGATTTAACTAATCCTAGAGCAGTTTTCATTTTAAAATCGGAATTGATAAAATGTGGTGAAACTTCTACTTTTCCAGCAAAATTAAATTGACCTAGTTTTTGTAATGATGAGGGTAGCTTTTTACCAAGTATGTTTGGAAGTAAATTAGTTAAATCTAAATAATTTGATGAGATCTCTTTAAAATTTCCATTCATATAAAAGGCGCCTGGACTTCTAGAAAAAAGGTTTTTAAATTTCACATTTCCATTAATCTTTGATGATTTATTATCAATTAAATCAATGTTTGAAGCATAAAAATCATTCAATGTGCCTCTTATTATTGTTTTAATATTAAATTTTTTATTTTGAGACAATTCAGAATAAAAATAGTGAATATCATTAGTTGCTATTTGAGAACTGTCTATATGAACATCAAAAATAACACGATTATTAAAGTCTTTAAAATCCCCATTTTCAATATTATAATCCAATACTATCTTTCCGTCTAAAAAGGAATTATTAGTCTTCAACTTTAATTTATTTAAAACAATGCATCGTTTAGTGTAAATAAAATCTGAAGTTAAATTTTTTACATAAATACCCCTATGATCTTTAAAACTCATAGCATTAATTGTTGTTGAAACATTTGGGCCTTTAATATTGAATGCTTTAAATTTTGCGTTTATTCCAGAAAAATCTAAGTCTTTTGGGATGACCTTATTATAATCAAGCATTACAAATCTACTATCGCTTAAAACAATGTTGTCCGACTTCATTAAAAAATTTCCACTAGAGGGCTTTCCATCATTAAATGCATCAAAAAATAAATCCAGATTCGTATTGGTTTCACCTTTATAATTTTTTACTTTTAAATAAAATTGATCAAGAAAAATATCGCCAAAAAGTAGTTTGCCGTTAATGAGCTTATTGAAATCTAAAATACTAGTTTTGATTCGTTTGGCATAAATAAGAGTGTCTTTATGGTGATCTAAGATCAAAACCTTTTTTAATTTCACTCCGCCAAAAACAGTAAAAGCAACTTGCTCAATATTAATTTTTGTTCCAAAATCCTTGTTTATTCTTTCTGTAAAATAATTTGCTATTTTGGTCTGGACAAA
>CAMDSN010000018.1 GCA_945907225.1 Flavobacterium psychrophilum
GCAGCAGGAAATAATACATTATTAAGTATTAATCGAAATCCAGGTGAATTGGGATGTAGGTCTAAAACAGTGGGCTCATCTCCCACTCTATGTTGAAAATCTTCGGGATCGTGACCTCCATAAAATGTAAAAAAACCCTTTCCCTTTTGGCCATGAATGTAGCGCGCTTCGTCATTTAATTCATTTTTACCTAAAGTTAAAACGTTGGATTTAATTAATTGACTGTCAAATGCGGTAGTTTGTCCCATAAACCCTTTTACCAACTGGGTGTGGTTTTGACATAGCATACTTGGTATCACATCCCATTTTGCCGAAAATTCCATTAAAGTAAAATAATCCTTTTCAAACGGAATTCGACGTTTTTCTGTCATATCAATATCTGAAAACTCATAGTGATCGGGTTTTCTATCCAAAATAAAATTTTTAAACGCAAACGTCTTCGAATAATCAATTTTCGACTGATAGTTGGGTTCACCATCATCGCCATCAAACATTGGCTCACAAATGTCCACACCCTCAGCAGATAGCGCAATATCAAAACTATCGGTTGCTGAACACATCGCAAACATAAATCCACCACCAATTACAAAATCACGTATCTTTTTGGCCACAGCCAATTTATCTTGGGAAACTTTGTTAAAACCTAATTTTAAAGCCAATGATTCAGCCTCCTTCTTTTGTTCAATATACCAAGGGGCATTACGATAAGCGCCGTAAAACTTTCCATATTGTCCGGTAAAATCTTCATGATGCAAATGCAGCCAATCATATAACACTAACTGATCTCCCATCACTTCTTCATCGTAAACTATTTTAAATGGAATTTCTGCATAAGTCAAAACCATAGTCACCGCATCATCCCATGGTTGCTTTCCAGGTGGGGAGTAAACTGCTATTTTTGGTGCTTTTTCCAAAACGACTGTTTCCATATTTTGAGACGGACTGGAAATATCAGCGAGAATAGATTGCATTTCGGCATCAGAAAGTACTTCAAAACTAACCCCTCTTATTTTACATTCTTTTGAAATTTCGGGAACGTCGGGCAAAAGGAAGGCGCCTCCACGGTAATTTAGCAACCAACTTGCTTTATATTGTTTGTCTAACGCCCAGTAGGTAATTCCGTATGCTTTGAGATGATTTTTTTGCGAAGTGTCATCCATTGGCAGCAAAATAAAATTTGCTTTTACTGATATGGAAACCAACAAAATAAAAAGAAACGGTAACTTATTAAATTGCATTTTTAAGTAAATTAAACCCAAAGATACTAGTTTTAATGAAAAGAAAATCATAAAAAAACCCGATAATAATCGGGAATTAAATTTTAATATGGAATTTGACTTTCATCATCTTCTGAATCAAGATTACTTCCAAAAGCTTCGTTTGGAGAAGGTAGGTTTTTGGTTAGAAAAGCCGAATTATCTTTATTCATTTTAGAGGGCAAGTCGTCATAACCAGCAACAAATTCATCTAAATTATCAAACTTCCCTAAATTGGCAATAAATTTTAACCGCACACTATCTAGGGAACCATTTCTATGCTTAGCAATTATAAATTCTGCCTGCCCTGCTGTTGGAGCTCCTTCATTATCATCCCATGCATCGAGTTTATAATACTCTGGACGATAAATAAAAGAAACAATATCGGCATCTTGTTCAATAGCACCCGATTCACGAAGATCTGAGAGTAACGGTCTTTTACTTGATCCTCTGGTCTCAACAGCACGAGACAATTGTGAAAGCGCAATTACAGGAACTTCTAATTCTTTCGCTAAAGCTTTTAAATTTCGAGAAATGGTAGAGATTTCTTGTTCTCTATTTCCATTACCTTTTCCATTGCTTCCGCCAGCTGTCATTAATTGAAGGTAATCAACAATAATTAATTTAATACCATGCTGGGAGGATAGCCTTCGGGCTTTGGCACGTAAATCAAAAATTGAGAGCGAAGCCGAATCATCAATATACAAAGGGGCTTTTTCTAAATCTTTTACTTTAACAGATAGTTGCTCCCACTCGTGTTTTTCAAGTTTGCCCGTTCGCAATTTTTCAGAAGACAATCCAGTCTCCGAGGAAATTAAACGAGTTATCAATTGAACCGATGACATTTCTAAGGAAAAAAGTGCAACAGGATGACCAAAATCAATGGCTATATTTCTTGCCATAGACAATACAAAAGCTGTTTTACCCATACCCGGACGAGCGGCAATAATTATCAAATCTGAAGGTTGCCAACCGGAGGTTATTTTATCAAGTTTTTCAAAACCTGTGGCAACTCCGCTTAAACCTTCTTTGTTTGCAATTTCCTCAATTCTTTTTTTGGCTTGATTTACTAAAGTTTGTGCCGTTTCGGTATTCCGCTTTATATTTCCCTGTGTTACTTCGTATAATTTTGATTCCGCTTTGTCTAATAAATCGAATACATCTGTAGATTCATCATACGATTCTTCAATAATTTCTGCCGATATTTTAATTAAACTACGTTGAATAAATTTTTGTAAAATAATTCTAGAATGAAACTCGATATGAGCCGAAGAAGATATTTTTTGGGTTAATTGAATCAAATAAAAATCGCCACCTGCCAACTCCAATTTACCATTTTTTTTGAGTTGAGCAGAAACAGTTAATAAATCTATGGGCTGTGTATCTATAAATAATTGGGCCATTGATTCAAAAATATGTCTGTGCCCTTCTTTATAAAATGCATCGGGCTGCAAAATATCGATAACTTGATCTAACCCTTTTTTATCTATCATCATTGCTCCTAAAACCGCTTCTTCCAGTTCAAGAGCCTGAGGAGGCAACTTGCCTCTCTCCAAATTAATTATTGTTGTTTTGTCAACTTTAATTGGGTTAATGTTCCTAATATTTTCCATAAAGCGAAAGTACGCTAATTAATAAAATTATAATGTTAGAGTTATTCAAAAGCAATGTTTATAAGTTCTTACTTTTTGTTAACAACCAAAAAAAAATCCGAAACCATTGGGTTTCGGATCTAAATTTAATTTGTAGGAAATTATTCTTTAAATTCACCCATCTTGTTGTATTTGTCCATCCTTTGAGCAACTAAATCTGCTGTTGATAAATCTTTTAGTTCGTCAAAAGATTTCATAATATAGCTTTCAACATTTTTGAAGGCCGTTTCTTTATCATAATGTGCACCACCCAATGGTTCTGGAATAATATCATCTACAAGTTTCATTTTCTTCATGTCTGTTGAAGTCAATTTTAGAGCTTCAGCGGCTTGCTCTTTATATTCCCAACTTTTCCAAAGAATGGAAGAACATGATTCAGGAGAAATAACAGAATACCAGGTATTTTCCATCATTAATACGCGATCTCCAACACCAATTCCGAGTGCTCCACCTGAAGCGCCTTCACCAATTATTACACATATAATTGGCACTTTAAGACGAATCATTTCAAAAATATTTCTAGCAATCGCTTCCCCTTGCCCTCGCTCTTCCGCTTCTAATCCAGGAAATGCCCCCGGAGTATCAATTAAGGTAATAACCGGTATATTAAATTTCTCTGCCATTTTCATCAAACGCAATGCCTTTCGGTACCCTTCAGGACTGGCCATACCAAAATTACGCAATTGACGCATTTTTGTATTTATACCTTTTTGTTGACCGATAATCATGAAAGATTGACCGTTAATTTTCCCAAGACCGCCAACCATGGCTTTATCATCTTTAAAATTTCTATCCCCAAAAAGTTCTAGGAAAGTTCCTTTAGTTAAATTAGTGATGTGCTCTAATGTATAGGGTCTATTGGGGTGACGTGATAATTGAACCCGTTGCCAAGCGGTAAGATTTTTATAAATCTCTTTTTTAGTTTCCTCTAATTTTTTTTCAATTTGTTTGCAGGTATCTGATACATCTACGTCAGATTCAGAACCAATTATTTGGCATTTATCGAGTTGGTCTTCTAGTTCTTTTATTGGAAGTTCAAAATCTAAATACTCCATAGTTTTTTTTTGCGTTTTTATTTAGTCGAAAAGCAAATATAAAATTTTAAATTGTGAAAAAAATCTCTTTTCACAGATTATTGTAAACAAGATAAATTTAAACAGTAGTAACTCAATTTGCTTTTTGGTAACTTTTTATCACCGAATTCAAAACTACTGAAAGCAAAATAATTAGTGCTCCAAAATAAAAATTTGGACTCATTGTCTCCTTTTCTTTATAAACCAAAACAGCTAAAATAATTCCGTATATCGGTTCCAAATTAATAGTAAGCATTACGGTATAAGGTGAAAGAAACTTCATGATTGCAGTAGAAGCGATAAATGCATATGCCGTACAAACAGAGCTTAAAATAAATAAATAAATAAGATCCTCAGAAGAAAGTTTAAAAAATGTAGTGGTTGAACTATTTGTGAATAACAATAAAAAACTAAAGAAAACCAAACCACCTCCTAGTTCATAAAAGGAAATAAGGGTTGGGTTGTGTTCTTTTACAAATTTACTATTGATTACCGCAAATAATGCTGATAAAAAAGCAGAAATTAATGCAATAATAATACCTTCTATATATTGCGCTTCAACATTAAAAATTATATACAATCCAACAACTACAAGTAAGCCAAAAAGCACTTCATACCAAACAATTTTTTTTCTATAAAATAGGGGTTCTAGTAAAGAAGTGAAAAATGCCCCAGTAGCTAAGCAGGCAAGTGTAACCGATATATTTGACACTTTAATTGCTTTAAAAAAGGTAAACCAATGCAGAGCAATTATTATTCCTGCAAACAAGAATTTAACTGCTGTTTTGGGTGATACCTGTATTGGAATTTTTTTTATCCATATATAAACAGCAATAAAACCCACCGCAAATAGCATTCTAAACCATACTAGCGGAAGGGCTTCAAGCGAAATTAATCTGCCTAAAACCGCAGTAAATCCCCAGATAAAAACAATTAAATGGAGGTGTAAATAACTCTTGAGGTTATCGCTTAGCATTTCGTAACAAATAAAAAGCTAAAATTGAAAATATGATATTTGGTGTCCATACTGCTAATAGGGGTGGTACTGTAGCCTTTTCAGCAAGCACCCCAAAAACCTTATCTAAAAAGATAAATGCAAACGCCAATATTATACCAATAGCCAAATTAGTACCCATACCACCTCGCCTTTTCATAGAAGAAACGGCCACAGCAATAATGGTTAAAATAAAAGCCGAAACGGGAATACTGTATTTTTTATAGAGAACCACCAAATACACATTTATATTTGAAGAACCTCTTGCGCGCTCTTTATCAATAAACTTATTTAATTCGTTTAAAGGTAGCGTTTCAGCAATATAAACAACCGGAGTAAGATCCTCAATATCAAATTTAAAAACGGTATCTTTTACTTCACCCGATTCAATGATATCTCCCAACTTGCCCACTTTTCTTTTGGAATAATTGTAAAGTGTATAATTTTTGTTTTTCTCATTCCATTTAATTCTACTGGCTAATAATTTATATTTTAATTTACTACCCTCAAATTTCTCCATGGTAAAATTGAAAGCCATTTTTGATACATCATTGAAATTACTTACAAAAATATATTCGTCCTTACTTATTTGACGAAAAACATCGGTATTGTCTCTCATATCAGACAAACCATCACTGATCAAATAATTAAAACGGAAACTTTTAAATCCCGCACTAGCTTTTGGTACTAAATAAATGGTCATTAATAAGGCCGAAAGAGAAACAATTGTAGCCCCTATAAAATAGGGACGTAGAAATCTTGAAAAGGAAATTCCCGAACTTAGTATAGCAATAATTTCAGTATTATTTGCCAATTTTGAGGTAAACCAAATGACCGATAGAAATAAGAAAATTGGGAATAATAGATTAGCAAAATAGATGGTAAAATCGAGATAATATTGGGCTATAGCTGAAAATGCGACCTTATTCTCTATCATTTTATTGACTTTCTCAGAAACATCAATAACTATCCCAATGGGGATAAACATTAGTAACATTACTGAAAATGTAACCAAATAGCGCTTAAGTATGTATTTATCAATTATTTTTAACATAGTAAAGTCGTAAAGCCGTAAAGTCATAAAGTCATAAAGTCATAAAAAAACACTGTGCTTTTGACTTTTAACATTTGACTTTCGACTATTTTATAATCGTTGGCTCATATTTTTAACCATCATTTCTTTCCAAATTCTAAAATCTCCGGCTAAGATATGTTTTCTTGCTTCACGAACCAACCACATATAAAAACCGAGATTATGAATGGTAGCAATTTGTTTCCCAAGATACTCATTGGCTGCAAATAAATGACGTAAATACGCCTTTGAATATTCGGTATCTACAAAAGTATAACCCATTTCATCAATAGGAGAAAAATCATCTTCCCATTTTTTATTTTTGATGTTTATAGTCCCATTTGCTGTAAAAAGCATTCCATTTCGAGCATTTCGAGTAGGCATAACACAATCAAACATGTCAACTCCTAAGGCTATATTTTCCAAAATGTTAATAGGCGTTCCAACTCCCATCAAATACCTTGGTTTATCTTCGGGAAGAATGCTGCAAACAACCTCAGTCATAGCATACATCTCTTCGGCTGGTTCTCCTACTGACAATCCTCCAATTGCATTTCCTTGCTGCCCTGCATTGGCAATATAAGTTGCCGACTGCTCCCGTAAATCTTTATAAGTACTACCTTGAACAATAGGAAAAAAAGTTTGATCATAACCATATTTTGTAGGTACTTTCTCCAAATGATTAATACATCTATCAAGCCATCTATGGGTCATTTTCATAGATCTTTCAGCATAGCGATAATCGCAAGGATACGGAGTACATTCGTCAAATGCCATAATGATATCGGCGCCAATGGTACGCTGTATTTCCATTACATTTTCGGGTGTAAAAAAATGGAGAGAACCGTCTATGTGCGATTTAAACTTAACGCCCTCCTCCTTAATTTTTCTATTAGCCGAAAGCGAATACACTTGATATCCTCCTGAATCTGTTAAAATATTTCTATCCCAATTCATAAATTTATGCAAGCCTCCGGCTGCCTCCAAAATAGCCGTCTGAGGACGAAGGTATAAATGATAGGTATTTCCCAGAATAATATCAGGATTAATTTCCTCTTTTAACTCACGTTGGTGCACTCCTTTTACAGAAGCTACGGTGCCAACAGGCATAAATATGGGAGTTTCAATAATGCCGTGGTCGGTAGTAATACTGCCAGCGCGAGCTTTTGAATTGGGGTCATTTGCTAATAAATCAAATTTCATTCGTCTCTTTTAATGGTGAGCAAAGATAAAAGAATTAGGATTTTAGAATTAGGATTTAGGAGTTTATTTAACATAATTGTTGGGCGTGACCCCGAATGTTCGGGGTAGTGCTATTCGCTTTATCTTTTTCATCATTTGATTAAGAAAAAGGATGACAATACTATCACACACGCAAAAGCACAACTATAAAAATAGTTTATTTAATTGATTTTTAATACCTTAGGTTTTTAAAACACTATTTTATGTTAAAGAAAACACTATTACTAGAAAACAAGGCAAGTCTAACAACTAAAAATAAACAATTAATAATTAAAACAGAAAGTAGAGAAAGCTCTATTCCTATTGAAGACATTGGTTTTATAGTTATTGATAATGCCGAAATTTACTGCAGTATTAACACAATGAATTTACTCATAGAAAACAATTCCTCTGTAATAATTTGCAACACAAACCACTTACCCAACGGAATGTTTTTAAATCTGAATAGCCATCATATACAGCAAGAAATTTTTAAAAATCAAATTAATGCAAGTATTCCTTTGAAAAAACAGTTGTGGCAACAAACCATAGTTGAGAAAATTACAAATCAAGGAATTCTTCTAGAAAAGATTACCGAATCAAAAAATAGTTTTGGGTTTTTAGCAAGCAAAGTATTGAGTGGTGATAGTTCAAATATGGAAGCTGTTGCGGCAAATTTTTATTGGAAATCATTTTTTGACATCAAATTTAAGCGTGAACGATTTGGTGATTATCCCAACAATTTTTTGAATTATGGATATGCCATTCTTAGAGCAGCAACTGCTAGGTCGTTGTCTGGAAGTGGATTATTAAATACGCTTGGGATTCATCATAAAAGTAAGTACAACGCTTTTGCTTTGGCAGATGACATTATGGAGCCCTTCCGTCCTTTGGTTGATGAAAAGGTATACGAGCTAATTCAAAAGTACGAAGAGCAAGAACTGAATACAGTTTTAAAATCGGAACTGTTACAAATTTTAACTCGAACAGTATATTTCAAAGATGAAAAAAGTCCATTAATGGTTGCATTACAAAAAACAGCTAGCTCATTACAGCAATGTTATACCGGTGACAAAAAGAAGATTAAATATCCAAAATTATGGACTTAAACGGATATCGAATTATGTGGCTATTTGTATTTTTTGACTTACCAACAGAAACCAAGAAAGACCGTAAAAATGCGTCTGGCTTTAGAAATAATTTACTTAAAGATGGATTTAGCATGATGCAATATTCTGTCTATGTCCGTCATTGTGCTAGTAGTGAAAGTGCTGATGTTCATGAAAAACGAATAAATAGATTATTACCATCATTAGGCAAAGTAAGTGTGTTACGAATAACTGATAAACAATTTGGTAACATTCTTAACTTTTGGGGAAAAGCGGAAGTGCCAAAAGCACCTCAACCTACACAGTTAGAACTGTTTTAAAACAAAAAAATGCCTCAATTATAGCTTATCATCCTATAAAAGAGGCGTTTTTTTAAACGATATTTCACTTTATTATTATGATTATCAGAAGGTAACAAGCTAACTAATATCGTGTTTTCTAATCTTTAATCAAACCACAACATACCTTATAGGTTTAATTTGAAAGTCTATAATATCGTGTTTTCTAATCTTTAATCAAACCACAACTAACTCAACTTGTGTAGCTACATCCATTTTAATATCGTGTTTTCTAATCTTTAATCAAACCACAACAATAACTGTCCGTTAGGTCGCCGCTGTCGTAATATCGTGTTTTCTAATCTTTAATCAAACCACAACTGTATATTGTTTTTTTAATTCAAATTGTAAAATATCGTGTTTTCTAATCTTTAATCAAACCACAACATCTGCTTTCTCTAGTTGAATAGTTCCGTCAATATCGTGTTTTCTAATCTTTAATCAAACCACAACGGCTCTTTCTCTCTCTGCTATTATCTGTTTAATATCGTGTTTTCTAATCTTTAATCAAACCACAACATAATGATAAGGTAAAAGAATGGAAGGAAGAATATCGTGTTTTCTAATCTTTAATCAAACCACAACAACATTCGTATCAGCTAATCGATTAGCTTTAATATCGTGTTTTCTAATCTTTAATCAAACCACAACTTTACTACTCCACTTGCTCTGTTTACAGAAATATCGTGTTTTCTAATCTTTAATCAAACCACAACATTGGTCTATAAAGCACCGCCATAGCCCTAAATATCGTGTTTTCTAATCTTTAATCAAACCACAACATCTTGTAAATTGTAAAAGTATATAAAATAAATATCGTGTTTTCTAATCTTTAATCAAACCACAACTTGTTCATCTGTTAGCTCATCAGCTTTTAAAATATCGTGTTTTCTAATCTTTAATCAAACCACAACAACTGATTCCTTTGCTTTTATAGTTTGCTTAATATCGTGTTTTCTAATCTTTAATCAAACCACAACGCTGTCATAGTCTCCTACAAAAATTCCACTAATATCGTGTTTTCTAATCTTTAATCAAACCACAACAATTCCGTTTATTTCAGTTACAAATGGCAGAATATCGTGTTTTCTAATCTTTAATCAAACGTTTATGTCAAAGAACTATTTTTTTACTCCGACTTTCTTTTTGTCATTTAGACGAAGGAGGAATCTCTTCATTATCTCCATATTATGTGATTTCTCCCGAAGGTCGAAATGACAAAACAATCATTATACTTTCTGTATTTTACCTGAAACTGAAATTTTTACTTTTATTGGATTGTGCGTTGTCCAACCATTTTTTCCTAACCCAAAACTATTAATCTGTTGTTTTTCATCAGCATTTTGTATTGAAGATGTTTTAGCTATTCTAAAATAATAATCTCCTGAAGTGAATTTCTGAACTCTATACAAATGCTCCTTTATTAAATCATAATCTGGGGTTTCCCAATTAATTTCGTCTTGATTCAATCCCAATAAAAACATATCATTTATATGTAATGTAGTTACTATCTCTTTGCCATCGGTTGGTAACTGATAAGCTGGTTGACCAGTTCGTTTTCTTTCCACTACTGTCCAAAAAGTAACAACTTCTTCTTTTAAGTTTCCTTTTACATCTTTATAAATTAACACATGATGATTATTTCTAGGGTTTACCCATTGATTGATATTTTCCTTTAATTTTTCTGCCCTTCCAATGCTTTCTTTAATTCTTACTTTTAAAATTGGTATAGGATCTCCGTTTTTATTAGGTAAAAATATTTGAGGTTGTTTTATTCCATTTTCGTCAACTATGAAAAATGTATTTGGTGGAATCGTCCCCTTTACAAAACCTCCTAATTCTTGAATTCTTTTTAAGATTAATGTTTTGATAGTTTCATCAACAACTTTTTCTAATTGTTTTTCGGTTGTTAAACTGTCTATTGGTTTTCTAACATGGTAGGCTTCTTCCCCATTAAAGTTTCTTTTACCAAAAACGGTTTCTTTATGCAATTGCCCTCTAGCCGCAACTCCAACATTTTTATACTTCACCCCATTTTTTTCTGTGGTGTGGGTTCTTACTGTTATGTCATTAGTTGTTCGCTTATGAGAAATTAAAATTTTATCAACAGCAAGTTCGGCATCTCTTCTAAAAGTTTCCCACGGTAATGGAAAATCTTTTAACTCCGATGCTCTGTTATACCTATTCCATTTTGATAATTCCTGTACATAAGAAACTTTAGTACATGCCATAACCAAAGCATCAACAGCATGATGCCGATGGTCTTCCCTTGTTTTCTCATTTTCATCATTCAATATGTTATTCATTCCCCATTTTTGGCGCAAGTTAGAAGTTGCTTGCCCTGGTGATACAATCACATTTTTGCAAACTTGCGAAAGGTATTCTTTAGCTTCTTTGCTAATGTAACGAGTATCATTCAATTGTCTTGATGAAAAATCATCATCAAACTTTATCTGTATAAATCGTTTAAATTTTTGATAGGCATTAGGATATTCTTTTGTGTCAGAAAACAATTTCAAAGCACGCTCTTTTATACCACTCCAATTTTGTTCATCATTGCCATAAAACTCAAAGGGAGTTTTATCACCTTTACGTCTGTTTTCATCAGCATAACACAAGGTTTTATTGTTAAAGCTATCATTCAAGGAACGGCTCCAAGGATGGATGTGTTCAATTTGAATCTCGCCAGTAAACAATTTATGAAGAGGAATAGGATTTCCTGTATAAGGACAGGTTTTTTTACATTCTTCCCATAGTTTGTATAACAAAATACTGTCGTGCGTTATTCTTTGTCCTTCTTCTTCCAAACGGTCTTTTACTCTGTCATTTTCACGCTCTAACCGTTTTTGTTCTTTTCTAATTTTGTTACGTTGCATTTTTGAGATTTTTAAATCTCTTGCCATTTCTACTTTTATTTCGTCTATTTTGCCATGCTCATCAATCAGTTCATTAACCAATTTACGTAACTCAAATAAGGCGGTAATCACTATAGGATTTCTTATTGCTTGTAGTTCTTTATCGGCATCTTTACCAACTGGTAATTTATCAAGTAAAGTTTGAGCATCTATAGTAGCTGAATGATGATACAATTTTTTGAGTTCTTTATCCGTAAATCCAAACTCTTTACGAAGCAAGTCCTTTATAGTATCAATATAACCGCCTGATATTTTTGCTCTCACGATATCAGGTACATTATCAATTATAAAATTCTTTTGACTATCTGTAAGTGTTTCCCATTGTTCGCCAAAAGCATTTTTAATTCCGCCTAACGCCACAGCAATATCATAAAGAAATCCTTTTTGTAAAAATGGTAAAATATTTCCAATAGCTTTTCTACTCAAACTGGCATAGCCGTCTTTTACGTTAAATTTAGAAATATCAATTGCTTGTTTTTCATCAAATCCCCAATTTTTAATAGCATATTCTTTTAAATTGGATTTACTGTCAAAAAAATATAACACATGCCAAATATCTTCTTGCTCTTTCTCTGTGAAATCAAACCATTTTTTTCCAAAGAACTTTTTATTAGCTAAATGGGATATAGTATGTGTGCCAACTATTTTATCATCATCCTTATAATTAAATTTAAACTCCGCACTTTCCTTACCAATAGCTTTGCGTAGTTTTTTAAACTCAATCTTATCCAACAATAATAATTGTTCTATTATTAAATCTTTTTCTTCTTTTGATATATTTTTTCCGTTATATTCTACAGTATTTACCCATTGATAAATTCTAAAAAGTTCAACAGGAATAGCACTAATTGGGCATTTTGTTTTACTAGGTTCAAAAGAGCAATTTCCAACCAAATGTTTTTGCGAACGCAAAGGGCGTTGATGAAATAATATACCATCTATTTTATAACCGTCTTGCTTTCTCCCACCAAACAATTCTTTCAAATTATCATTTAAAACGGAATGAAATTTAGCTTGTTTGTTCCATATAACCTCAAACTCATCCACATACATTTTTCGGGTTGTGTAGCGGTTTCTAATACGCTCTAACCCATTTTGAAAAGGCTGATTATCTTTTGGGTAAATAGAGTATAAATAAGAACCTAAAGTTTGCCCATCAATACTCTCCAAAGTATCATCAATCCCTATTTTACCTTCTTTTAGATTGCCTTTAAAAATAGTCCCATCATCACTACCTCCTTTTCTACTATTACTCAAAAAACCTCGTCGTTGAATTAAATGATACAACAATCTTCCTATTTCTTCCAGGGTAAGTTTTTCGTTCAATGCTTTATGACGCAATTCGTAGGGATTTATAGCAAACCAAGAAGCTAATTTTGATGACGGAAATTCTTTTGTATTTTTCCAATCTTCAAAATCTTTTGTCTCCATAGGACACATTTTATGATTTGAAAGTGCTTGAAGTAATACTTTCTTTCTTAATCTTCTTCTGAAAAATTGTCTTCTAACTCCTCTTGCTCCTGTTCTGCTTGCATTTTTTGAAATCTCACCATCGCCATCTCCTAAATTCTCAACACCCATTGGAAAAATTCTACTTCCAACTCCAAGTATTTTATTTTGCTTATCATCTATTAAAGCCCAACCAATGCTATTTGTTCCCAAATCTAACCCTAGTATTTTTGTCATATCAACTTGTTTTTAACAATTCATAAAACTAAACAAAAAATAATTAACTAAAATAAGGTTTTACACAAACAACCTTGATATTTTTTATTTACATTTGTTTTGATTAAAATTTCTAATCTTTAATCTTATCACAATAAGGCTATATGCCGTAGATGAAAATCTTTAGTCCTGCTTCGGTGGGACTTTTTTTGTTTAAAAACATTAATAACTTCTAAATAAAGTTTTTGTCATTGGTGAAAATTAAAATTACTTTTGACAGCATCTAATTTTTTTAACTACAAAAAATGTCTAACACACAACATTTACAAGATTTTACAACACAAACTAGAAGAGATATTCTTCGCATGGTACACGCCGTAAACTCAGGCCATCCTGGAGGTTCATTGGGCTGTGCTGAGTTTTTAACCGTATTGTACCAACAGCTATTGCAACGAAATCCGGGATTTAGTATGGACGGAATTGGAGAAGATATTTTCTTCTTATCGAATGGTCATATTTCCCCTATTTTCTACTCCGTTTTGGCACGCAGTGGATATTTCCCTGTTTCGGAACTGGCTACTTTTAGAAAACTAAATTCCCGTTTGCAAGGCCATCCCACCACACATGACGGCTTACCTGGAGTGCGAATGGCTGCGGGTTCCTTGGGCCAAGGATTATCTGTAGCAATTGGAGCCGCTCAAGCCAAAAAATTAAATAATGATGCTCATTTAGTTTATGTATTAACTGGCGATGGCGAATTGCAAGAAGGGCAAAACTGGGAAGCTATTATGTATGCATCCGCCAAAAAAGTAGATAATCTTATCGCCACTATCGACTTTAATGGACAACAAATTGATGGTGCCACCAATGATGTTTTGAATATGGGTAATTTAAAAACCAAGTTCGAAGCGTTTGATTGGG
>CAMDSN010000019.1 GCA_945907225.1 Flavobacterium psychrophilum
GGCATTTGAAAATCATTTGGGTCAATATTAGTTAGCGCTCGAACTAATGTTAAGGTACGTACACCGCTACTTACAGTGTTTGAAACAGTAGTCCAATCTTGAATATCTTGTGGTGGATTTCCCGTTCCTTGGAAATTTCTATCTGTCAGATTTGGTGTCGTAGTTGTTGTAAAAACTACAACATCACCAGCACCCATGCCAAAACCTGATTGAACACCTATTCCAAGACCAAACCATCTATCAGATGGACCAGTAAGAACTAATATTACTTGTGAGGTGTCGTTGTTAAGTGTAAAATTTGCAGTAATTGGAATACTATTGCTTAAGGATAATGTTCCGGTTGTTTTTGACTGTGCAAATGCTACAAAGCTCATAATTGTAGTTAATAAAAGGGTAATTTTTTTCATGTTGTTTTTATTTTAGCAGGTTTATAATTTCTTCATTCCCAGAAAAAACTGCATGTTCAAATGCCGTTTTATCGCTTTTATCTTTGTGTGTCTTGTCTACTTTGTTTTCTAGTAATAGTTTAATAATGGCTGCATTCTTAAACATTACAGCGTAAATTAGGGCTGTAGTCCCATTTTCGTCTGAAATATTTAAATTAGCTTTTTTATTTATCAATAGTGTAGCTATAGGGTTATTTCCTTTTACAATAGCGGCCATTAGTGGGGTCCCCATTTTACTGCTACCATTAATATCTGCCCCGTTTTCAATAATGAATTTTGCCACATCATTATTTCCTCTATAACATGCTAAAACTAGTGGCGAATATCCTTCTTCATTAACTACATCAAATGCTTTTGCATTTTGTTTAACTTTTACTTGAGCTTGTTCTAATGTCCCTTTCCTTGCAATATCAAATACAGAAATTGCTTCTTGACTAAAACAATGTAAACTCAATAAAAAAAATGCTATTGTAAAAGTGTTTTTCATTTTTTTACTAAAAATTCAAAAGTAATAATATTTTTTTTATAAATAACTATTTTAATTTAAAGGTAGAGTCCCTTTGACGTAATTCGGTCTTAATTATTTTTGTAGTAAACTGTTCATGATTATTTTCAAGCTTGTCAATTAAAAGTTGTGCAGCCACTTCTCCAATTTCAGGGCCGTGTTGGCTTACTGTTGACATACTTGGCGTCATGCGTCTTGACCAAAGCCCGTCTGCAAATCCAATAAGTGATAAATCTTTGGGTATTGAATAACCATTTTTTATACTCAACTTCATGGCAGTTACAGACGCATGTTCGTTCAAGGCAAAAACTCCATCTGGTTTGTTTTTGATAAAAAAATCATTTATTTTTTCATCAAACTCGTCCATATTATTGGTCAAAACCACTAAGTTTTTATCAACTTCTAATCCATTTGAAGCCATTGCTTTGAAAAAACCTTTTTCCCTAAGCTTTCCAACGCTTAAATCATTTATGGAAGATAGTAAGGCTATTTTTTTACAACCTGTTTTGATTAAATGTTCTGTTGCATTTATAGCAGATTCGTAATCATCTACGATAACTTTATCGCAAACTACTTCATCCGCAATTCGATCAAACATTACAATCGGAGTACCCTCATTTATGATGGTAGTAAAATGTTCAAAACGCTGGAACTTTTGAGACTCCTCAGCAATAGATACAATAAAACCGTCTATCGTGCCATTACTCAATATTTCAAGCGCATTTTTTTCCTTCTCTAATGATTCATTGGAGATACAGGTGATTACTTTATAACCATTTTCGTCAGCAACTTTTTCAATACCACTAAAAACTTTAGCAAAAAAAGAATTTAAAATATTCGGAATAATAACACCTATAGTTTTCGTCCTTCTGTTTTTTAGATTTAAACCAATGACATTGGGTTTATAGTTCTTTAGTTTAGCGTATTCTTGAACGCGTTGTTTAGTTGGTTCACTAATTTCTGGACTGCCGTTTAAAGCTTTTGAAACTGTTGAAATAGAAACACCCAGCTCTTTGGCAATTTGTTTTAAAGTTGCTTTTGCTCTCATTATTCTTTCTTAAGATGTAAAAATAAAGAAATTTATACTACCAAACAGCAAAGTAAAGCTTATCTTAAATAAAAAGTTCGATTCAACAAGTAGTATTTGACTCAATATTCAATACTAAACGGTATGACAAGGCCAGCAAAAAGGACTGTTTTAATGAAAAAAAACAACAATATAAAAATAATTAAAAATGCTATTTGCTTTATTAATAAATAATTGTACTTTTGCGCTCCATTTATTAGGAATGGAATTTTTAATTAAAATAAAATTATGGACGCATTAAGCTACAAGACACAATCTGCAAGCAAAGCCACTGTTAAAAAAGAGTGGATCATTGTAGATGCTGATGGTCATAACTTAGGTCGTTTTGCTTCAAAAGTTGCAATGCTTTTAAGAGGCAAATACAAAACAAGTTATACACCTCACGTCGACTGTGGAGATAACGTAATTGTTATCAACGCAGAGAAAATTAACCTAACTGGTAATAAACTTGACGAGAAGACATACATCCGTCACACAGGCTATCCAGGAGGGCAAAGAAGTTTGACTGCTAAAGTTATGCAACAAAAAAATCCTGCATTACTAGTGGAAAAAGCAGTTAAAGGAATGTTGCCTAAAAATAAATTAGGCGCTGAACTTTTCAGAAATTTAAATGTTGTTGTTGGAACAGAGCACAAACAAGCTGCTCAAAAACCAAAAACAGTTAACCTTAACGATCTTAAATAATGGGAGTTATTCACAAAATCGGCAGAAGAAAATGTGCTGTTGCACGAGTTTATGTTTCAGAAGGAACAGGAAAAATCACTGTAAACAAAAGAGAATTCAGCAACTACTTTCCAACTGCTACATTGCAGTATAAAGTATTGCAACCCATGTCAATGACAGAAAACACAAATAATTTTGATATTAATGTTAATGTACATGGTGGAGGTTCTACAGGCCAAGCAGAGGCAGTAAGAATGGCACTTGCTAGAGCAATGTGTGAAGTAGAAGCTGAAAACAGAGCGATACTTAAACCAGAAGGATTACTAACTAGAGATCCTAGAATGGTAGAACGTAAAAAATTCGGGCAGAAAAAAGCACGTAAGAGATTCCAATTCTCGAAACGTTAATATTGAACTGTTTCAGAATTTATTTAGAGTTCACGAATAAAAAAAAGAATTTAAACAAGTTGTCGATATTCCTCAATTAAATGGAATTAGTTTAGCATCGAAATGTAGTCCAAAGTCTTAAATGTAAAATAACATTTAAGCGAAAAAGGTGACGCATTGCTAATCACGGAACGTAAACTATTACACAATGACAAACAAAATTGAAGTTAAAGATTTATTAGAAGCGGGTGTTCACTTTGGACATATGACTCGCAAGTGGGATCCAAACATGGCCCCCTACATTTATATGGAACGTAATGGAATTCACATTATTAATCTATATAAAACTGCTGCAAAAATTGAAGAAGCTAACGAAGCCCTCAAAAAAATTGCAGCTTCAGGTAGAAAAATATTGTTTGTAGCTACCAAAAAACAAGCAAAAGATATAGTAGCTGAAAAAGCTTTAAGTTGTAACATGCCCTACATCACAGAAAGATGGCCTGGTGGTATGTTAACCAACTTTGTTACTATTCGAAAAGCTGTTAAAAAAATGGCTACTATAGACAAAATGAAAAAAGACGGTACTTTTATGACATTGTCTAAAAAAGAACGTTTGCAAGTTGATCGTCTTCGTGCAAAATTGGAAAAGAACTTAGGTTCTATTTCAGATATGTCAAGACTTCCAGCCGCATTGTTTGTAGTTGATATTAAAGCTGAACACATCGCAATCAAAGAAGCACAAAAATTAAACATTCCAGTATTTGCAATGGTTGATACAAATTCTGATCCACGTGAAGTAGATTATGTTATCCCTGCAAATGATGATGCTTCAAAATCAATTGATAAAATTTTATCTTTAGTAACTGCTGCTGTTATTGACGGATTAGCTAACAGAACTTCTGATAAAGAAGGTGATGATGCTACAGATGTTGATGCTGCTGAAGCAGTCACTACGCAGGAAGTTGTAGCGGAAGCTGCTGCTCCAGTTGTGGAAGAAACTGCTGATACTGAAGTAGAAGCTGTGGTTGAAGAAACTCCAGAAGTTGTGGTAGAAACGGCTGCTCCTGAAGTGGAAGCTGTGGTTGAAGAAACTCCAGAAGTTGTTGAAGAAACGGCTGCTCCTGAAGTGGAAGCTGTAGTTGAAGAAACTCCAGAAGTTGTTGAAGAAACGGCTGCCCCTGAAGTAGAAACTGTGGTTGAAGAAACTGTGGTTGAAGCTGAATCGGCTGAAGTAGAAGAAGTAGCTGCGGAAGAAGTTAGTGAAGTAGATACCAAAGAAAACGAAGAATAAAACAAAAAAGTTTCAATATAAGAAATTCCAAATTCCAGTAATTGTCAATTTTTGTTGATTTTATTAAATTGGAATTTGGAATTTTTAATTTGAAACTTATCTTTTATAAAAATTAATTTTAAAAATAAAAATTATGTCAACAATTACAATTACTGCTGCAGACGTAAATAAATTAAGAACTATTACTGGCGCAGGAATGATGGACTGTAAAAAAGCTTTAGTTGAAGCTGAAGGAGATTTTGATTTAGCTATTGAAAACCTTAGAAAAAAAGGGCAAAAAGTTGCCGCTAACCGTTCTGACAGAGAATCTTCAGAAGGTGCTGCAATTGCTGCCGTAAATGCAGATAAAACTTCAGGCGTTGTTCTAACATTAAACTGTGAAACTGACTTTGTTGGGAAAAATGAAGGCTTTGTAAAACTAGCTACTGACTTTGGAGCTTTAGCACTAAACTTTGATTCAAAAGACGCTTTCTTAGCTTCTGATTTCAACGGAATCACAGTTGCCGAAAAATTAATCGAGCAAACTGGTGTTATTGGCGAAAAAATAGAAATCGGTTCTTTTGAAAGACTATCCGGTTCTTTTGTTGGTTCCTACGTTCACTCTGGAAAAATTGCTGTTTTGGTAGCACTTTCTAGCAATGTTAACGGAGCGGAAGAAGCTGCTAAAAACGTTGCTATGCAGGCAGCAGCTATGTCACCAATTGCTTTAGATGAAGCTGGAGTTGATGCAAACATAATTGCTAAAGAAATTGAAATCGCTAAAGATTTATTACGCCAAGAAGGTAAGCCAGAAGCTATGATAGAAAATATTGCTAAAGGAAAACTAGGTCGTTTCTTTAAAGACAATACTTTAGTAAACCAAGATTATATTAAAGATAGTTCCATGAGCGTTGCTAACTACATTAAATCTGTTGATGCAGGTTTGACTGTAACTGGTTTCAAAAGAGTTGCTTTAGGATAATTATCTTTTAAACTATACAAAAAACCCAAATCTAAAAGACTTGGGTTTTTTTATTACTTCTTCTCAAGGACAAAACCCCTTGCACGCATTAAAGCAGCGGGATCAATATCTTTGCCTCTAAATTTTTTATAAGCTATTGCAGGGTCAATTGTATTTCCAATACTAAAAACATAGTCAAATAAACGCTTTGCAACCTCCTTGTCATACAAACCGTCCTTTGCTTCAGTAAATGCTTCGGTAGCATCTGCACTAATAGCATCCGCCCATAAATAACCATAGTAGCCAGCAGCATAAGAATCGTCTGAAAAAATATGCCCAAATTGCGGAATTCGGTGTCGCATGACAATCTCTTTTGGCATTTTTAGTCCCTCTAAAGTTTCCTTTTCAAACTGTTTAGGATCAATATTAGGATTCTCTAATAAATGTAATTTCATGTCCACCAAAGCACTTGCAATTGTTTCAACACTAGAAAATGCTTCGTTAAACGTGGCAGCTCTTTCATTTCTTTCTACCAATGCCATGGGCATGGGCTCCCCTGTTTTATAATGTAACGCAAACTGATTTAGAACTTGCGGTGTAGACAGCCAGCGCTCCATAACTTGTGAAGGAAACTCAACATAATCTCTAGGCGTATTAGTTCCTGATAAAATTGGATAGGTTACATTTGAATTTAACCCATGTAATGCATGGCCAAATTCATGGAATAAAGTACTTGCATCATCCCATGAAATCAAAACTGGATTGTCATCACTTCCTTTAATATAATTGCAATTGTTAGAAACAATCGTAATTACATCGCCATTTACTCTGCTTTGTTCTCTGGTTGCATTCATCCAAGCACCTGAACGTTTACCTTTTCGTGCATACGGGTCAAAATACCAAACGCCAACTATCTTATTTGTGTCTTTATTATATACTTCCCAAACTCTAACATCTGGATGGAAAACAGGAACATTATTCACTTGTCTGAATCCCAAATGAAATATTTCTCCAGCAACCCAAAACATACCTTCACGAAGCTTCTCTAATTGCAAATAGGGCTTCAAATCATTTTGGTCTAAATCATATTTGGCTTTCCTAACTTTCTCAGAATAATAGCGATAATCCCAGGCTGCAATTTTAAAATCTCCCCCCTCAGAATCAACCAGTTTTTGCATCTCAGCCACATCTTCACGAACTTTTTCTACGGCTGGTGTCCAAACAGAAAGCATCAAATCCATTGTTTTTTGTGGGTTTTGTGCCATGGTATTTGACAAACTCCAATCTGCAAAAGATGTAAATCCTAATAATTTGGCTTTTTCAGCGCGAAGTTTTAGTATTTGAACTAGGGTTGCACTGTTATTATTTTTATTGTTATTGTCTCCACGACTTATAAATATTTGAAAAGCTTTTTCCCTTAAATCTCTCCTATTTGAAAATGTCAAAAATGGCTCAATAGATGAACGTGTATTTGCAATACATCCCATAGCATTAAGCTGCCTCTCTTTGGCATCTGATTTTGCAGCGTTAATTAATTCTGCAGGTAGTCCATCAAAATCGGCTTCTGATTTTAATTCTAAATAAAAATTGCTTTCGTCTGCCAGTTGATTTTGACTAAACTTTGTAAATAAACTAGCTAACTCTTGATTAATGGCCGCAATTCTTTTTTTAGAAGTTGCACTGGCTTTGGCTCCTTCACGAACAAAGTTTGAATAGTATAACCATGTTAAACGTTGCTGTTCTGGTGATAACGCTTTGATTTCTTTAGAATTATAAATAGTAGAAATCCTTGCAAATAATTTTGTGTTTTGGTAAAATTTATTAGAAACTTCCGAAAATTTTGGTGTCATTTCGGTTTCTATGGGCTCAAATTCTGGACTGTTCATGTTGGAACTATAAATCCCGAAAATTGCATATATCTGATTGAACTTTTTCCCAATTTTCTCTAATGCTTCAATCGTATTAAAAAAAGTTGCAGCTTCTGAATTATTAGCGATCTTAGAAATCTCATTAAGCTTATCGTCAATAGCATACTCAATGGCAGGTTTTAAATCGTTTAATGTATAATTTTGAAACTGAGGAACACCACCGTAGGGCCCGGTCCAATCCAATAAAAAAGGATTTTTATTTGCCTGCGCATAACCTGTAACTGAGGATATAACCATGATTAATGTTAGAATTACTTTTTTCATTTAAAATTTATTTTTTCAAAAGTAATGAAAATTCAATTCATCTTGCTAGAATAAAAATGAATAGCGATATTTGTTAGAATTTGACAAAAAAAACCATGTTCCAATCTAAAAAAGATACAGTTTATGTAATTCTGGCTGGTATTTTTATAACCAATGCAGTTGTTGCAGAATTAATAGGAGGTAAATTAATTGATATAGGTCCAACCGTTATGAGTATCGGTATTCTTCCATGGCCGATAGTATTTATAACTACCGATTTAATCAATGAATATTTTGGCGAAAAAGGCGTTCGCAAACTCTCGATAATCACAGCTTGCCTGATTGCTTATACCTTTATCGTATTATTCTTTGCCATGAAAATTCCATCTTCTGGAATTAGTACCGTTTCAACATTGCAGTTTAATGCCGTTTTTGGGCAAAGCCAACTAATTATTTTGGGAAGTATTGCCGCTTTTTTAATTTCGCAATTGATAGACGTTAGTATTTTTCATTTTTTTAAAAGAAAAACGGGAAACAAAATGATATGGTTACGAAGTACAGGCTCTACGGTGATTTCGCAATTGTTTGATAGTTTTATTGTTTTGGGAATTGCGTTTTGGTTACCTGGTATTATGGATACAAAAACCTTTTTTCTTTCTGCCATGACAGGCTATTCGGTTAAACTCGCTATTGCGGTTTTAATGACGCCAATGATTTATTTGGGTCATAATTTAATTGATAAATATATTGCCAAAGATGGGAAATAAAACCCGCTGCGCCTGGTGTGAAAAAGATGATTTATATAGAGACTACCATGATAACGAATGGGGAAATCCGGTTTATGAGGACGATAAACTATTTAAGTTTTTGGTTTTGGAAACTTGTCAGGCAGGTTTGAGTTGGTATACCCTATTAAAAAAATATAACCCTATGGGGCGCTGTTTAAAACTCTCATAAAAACATCTCTTGAAACTTCAAAAGCACCAAGTTTTTCCAAATGGTCATTATGCACTTGGCAATCCAAGAGTTTATAATTGTTTTCTTTTAGATAATTTATCAGCGTAACAAATGCAATTTTGCTTGCATTGGGCACTTTGGAAAACATACTTTCGCCACAGAATATGTGTCCCAAATCAACGCCGTATAAACCGCCGACCAATTCATCATTTTGCCAAACCTCAACCGATTTAGCAATTCCCATTACGTGGAGTTTGGTATAGGATTCCACAAAATCATCGGAAAGCCAAGTCCCATCTTGACCAGGTCGATCAATTTGCTTACAGCCAATAATTACATCTCGAAAGTTTTGATTAAACGTAACTTTAAATTTATTTTGATTAAGCAGATTCCGAATGCTTTTAGAAACTTTATAAATTGAGGGAACAACTACCATTCTTTCAGGCGGAGACCACCACAATATGGGTTCGTCTTCATTAAACCAAGGAAAAATTCCAGATTTGTAGGCCAAGTTTAGCCGCTCAACAGACAAGTCTCCACCAACGGCAACAATGCCTTCAAGAGATGCATCTTCAACTGGCGGGAAAAAAAATTCTTTAGACAATACATACATGATTCATAAATACAGAGCACAAGTTAAACCAAATAAAAAATCATCCTGAATAGTTAACTATGTTACATATTAAGAATGATTATTATATGTTTATGCTATTCTAGAACGGGAGATCGTCATGTTCTTCCTCATTAAAATTCGTTGCAGGCGCAAATGCTTGAGCAGGTGGCATTGGCTCTAATCCAGAATTTGAAGTTGAGTCTGTTTGCAACTTTTCAATTTTCCATCCTTGGATATCATTGAAATATTTGGTTTCTCCTTGAGGATTTAGCCACTCTCTACCTCTCAAATTTATAGCCACTTTAACCGCATCACCTGTGTTATAATTGTTTAATAAATCACATTTATCTTGAACAAAATTAATGCTGATAAATTGTGGATATTGTTCTTTTGTTGAAACAACTAATTCTCTTTTCTTGAATGTTGCAGAAACTTGTTGTTCTGCATTAATAACCTTAATTTTTCCTGTTACTTCCATATTATTTTGTTGCTAAAAGCACTTTCCAAGCAGAAAGCGCATCATTATTATTTAAAAATTCTTTTGCAGTTTGTTGTATTTTTAAATCATCATCTGAACTCAAAACACCTTTGACTGCAAAATTTTGCTTTACAAATATAGTAATTTCTTCTCTTGTTGGCAACGACTCAACATTACCCAATTTACCCAAATCATTACCGTCAAAAACTTTACTCTTTTTAATAAATTCTGGGATTTGATCAACTCCAATACCGAGGGATGTTAGTGGTTTTTCAACTTCAAAAAGCCCCTGATTTGAACGCGAATACCAATTTCCACCCAAACGGGAAACTAAATCAATCTTACTTTGATCAATCCTATTTTTTTCATCAAGTACACTTTCTTGTATATGGATTTTGACAATTTCACAAATAATTAAATTTCCAGCACCTCCTTGATTTCCCAATGGAATAATTTCATTAACAAGACATTCCATTTGCACTGGGCTTTCCGCTACTCTATATGGCTTTACCATATCTGAAGGAAGCATGGTTAGTCCAGATTTCAGGAACTCATTTGTGCCTTCAGGATATTCTGTACTTGATAATGAAACTTGTTGAACTAAATCGTAGTTTACAACATTTATAACTACTTGTTTGGTTGCTTGACAATTTTCAAGAGTATGTTTGGTTGTGTTATTTCTAACTCGGCGAGCTGGAGAAAAAACTAGTATTGGAGGATTAGAACTAAACACATTAAAGAAGCTAAAAGGAGACAAATTTGGGGTGCCATTTATATCCACGGTGCTGGCAAAGGCAATGGGTCTAGGGGCCACTGTGCTTTGTAAATAGTCTTGCAATTGAGAAGGTGAAAGTGTGTGCGGTTCGAAACTGAGCATATTACTTAATGATTTTTACAAATGTAATAAGTTTAATCTTTATTACTTTTAATTATATTTATAAAAAAATTGTCAATGGAGTTTTCGGAAAAAAGGAATGTTACCCGATGGATTATTATCATGGCATCGTTTGTCATTGTGAGTTTGATATTATGGAATACCTATAACTTTTTTCAAGTCTTTAAAAATGAAGAGCGTGTTAAAATGCAAAACTGGGCTTTAGCCCAAAAGAAAATAAACAGTGCTGATCCCAATGCTAATGTTGATGTAGAGCTTCCGTTTCAAATTATTCAAGAAGCTACAATTCCAATAATTGTAACAGAACAAGATTCTATTATTAATACCAATAATATTGATGCAGATATTTTAAAAGATAAGACCAAATTATATGCGTATTTGCAAAAATTAAAAAATCAAAATGAACCTGTTGTCATGGAGATTTCAGACAAACAAACTCATAAGCTATATTATGGAAATTCATCTTTGCTAAATAAATTAAAATATTATCCTATTGCTTTATTGTTAATAATTTTTCTTTTTGGTGCCGTGGTGTACAATTATTATCGCAGCACAAAAATGGCTACTCAAAATAAGCTTTGGGCAGGAATGGCAAAAGAAACAGCACATCAAATTGGCACACCGCTCTCCTCACTTATTGGTTGGTTAGAAATTATGAAGGCTGATAATGTAGCTGAAGATACTTTAACCGAAATAGAGAAGGATATTCATCGCCTTCAAAGTATAACTGATCGATTTTCAAAAATTGGTTCTGATCCAGTACTAGAACTCCTCAACATTACTGAAGAGACGGAACGCTCCTATGACTATCTAAAATCGCGATTTTCAAAACAAGTAATATTCTCATTTGAAGCCCCAAAAGAGCCAATTATGGTCGCTTTAAATTCTGCCCTTCATAGTTGGACAATAGAAAATATTGTAAAGAATGCTATTGATGCAATGAAAGGGAAGGGCGTATTGTCAATACTAATTAAAAACGAAAACAAGTTTGTTAAAATTTTAGTTTCTGATAACGGAAAAGGAATACAAAAGAAACAATTCAAACGAATATTTGAACCCGGTTTTACAACAAAAAAACGCGGATGGGGTTTAGGATTGTCTTTAACAATGCGAATCGTTGAGGAATATCACAAAGGAAAAATAAAAGTACTGAATTCTGAAATTGGAAAAGGGACAACAATGCAAGTCTCTTTTAAAAAAAATTAATTTCTATCCTTTTGTTTCCCCAAGTAATCTATGGTATATGCTTCTATTTTTTGGGATTTCTCAATAGACTCCAAAATCAATGCCTTTAGTTTAGTAATATTTGTAGTATTTTCTTTGCCTACCTCTCCAATAGTAGTCATTTCAGATTTACATTGCATAAATTGTTCTTTTATGTCTTCAATCGTTTTAAGTACCTCATCGGTTGGTTTATAGGGTAAGAATTTAGAATTACTATATGAAATAAATTCATTCAGTGAACCAATGACGGCATTAAATTTTAGGGTAACTTTATTTAACTTTTGAATGTTTTTATTTTGGATCAAAATAGTATATTCCTTGTTTTTTAGATTATAATATTCAATAATCTTCGGATTTAAAAGTCCGTTACGCTCTACTCTTTTTGCTGTCTCAGCAACTTTGTCTTCATTCGAAAGGTTCTCGTACTTAGAAATTTCTGATTCAAAATCAAAATTGTATATTTTATTTTCTTCAGACACAATACCTTCAATAAACTCCTGGTTTTTGATTGGTGAATTTAGAAATTGCCATAAATAATCATAAGGCATGTGTGTTTGTATCATTTTTTGTGGTGCAACCATAAAAAAAGCATTATTTAATTTCATCGTAAATTTTTTATTATCAATAAACCCGGAACCCCATGTTGGATCAATAATATTCCACTTTCCATCAATTTTTGAGGCGCACCAAGCATGGCTCTCATTTGGGATTTGACCGTTTTGTTTACAATATCCTGGTATAATGTAAGTTTTTATACCTACTCTATTGGCAATATCATTGAAAACCTCAGAATAATGAATGCAAACTCCCTTTTTAGATTTTAAAGTTTTTTCAATTTTTACTTCGGGTGAATCAAGATGGAATGGGTCAAACATCCCTTCAAAATCATAACTAATATTTGACGCTGTCCAATAAAATACAGCACGAATTTTTTCAGACTCAGTAAAAAAATTTTGTGAAATATAATTAGCTATTTCAGTAGTTGAATTGGTCATTGACAAAGGAATAATTGCCATCTTTTCATCAACAAGATTATAATTTTTTTCAACTTGAGCCGACGAGTTCATGGTAAATGAAAATAATAAGAAAAACAATAAAACCCTCATACTTTTTTATTTTTTAAAAAAACCTGTCAAATTATTTAACTAATTCAACAGGTTTTGATTTTGGGATATTTATGATGCTACAGTTTCATTTTGATGGAATCTGCAATGCTTTTAAATTCATCTTCCGAGAGTATAACTTTCTTTACAAAACGCATATCATCCATATCGTTTAATGGAATTAAATGAACATGTGCATGCGGAACTTCTAATCCAATAACTGCTATTCCTACTCGCTTACAATCAATAGCTTTTTCTATCGCTTGAGCTACATTTCTAGAAAAGTTCATTAATCCTAAATAGAGATTTTCATCCATATCGAAAATTTTATTTATTTCTTTTTTTGGAATACACAAAGTATGACCTTTCGCATTAGGATTTACATCCAAAAAAGCTAAGTAATTTTCATCCTCTGCAATTTTATAACATGGTATTTCACCGTTGACAATTTTTGTAAAAATACTGCTCATTTTAATCTCTTGTAATCTCTAAAACTTCAAAAAATAGCTTGCCATTTGGCACATTTATCTCAGCTATTTGTCCAACAGATTTACCTAGTAGCCCTTTCCCAATAG
>CAMDSN010000020.1 GCA_945907225.1 Flavobacterium psychrophilum
TGATGGAATCTGCAATGCTTTTAAATTCATCTTCCGAGAGTATAACTTTCTTTACAAAACGCATATCATCCATATCGTTTAATGGAATTAAATGAACATGTGCATGCGGAACTTCTAATCCAATAACTGTTATTCCTACTCGCTTACAATCAATAGCTTTTTCTATGGCCTTAGCTACATTTCTAGAAAACTTCATTAATCCTAAATAGAGATTTTCATCCATATCGAAAATTTTATTTATTTCTTTTTTTGGAATACACAAAGTATGACCTTTCGCATTAGGATTTACATCCAAAAAAGCTAAGTAATTTTCATCCTCGGCAATTTTATAACATGGTATTTCACCGTTGACAATTTTTATAAAAATACTGCTCATTTTAATCTCTTGAAATCTCTAAAACTTCAAAAAATAGCTTGCCATTTGGCACATTTATCTCGGCTATTTGTCCAACAGATTTACCTAGTAGTCCTTTTCCAATAGGAGAAGTTACTGATATTTTACCTGATTTTAAATCGGCTTCACTTTCGGCGACTAAGGTATATTTCAATTCCATACCGTTAGCTTGGTTTTTAATTTTGACATTGGATAAAACCAATACTTTGGAAAGGTCAAGATTTGTTTCGTCAATCAATCTAGCGTTAGAATGAACTTCCTCAAGTTTAGCAATTCTCATTTCAAGCATTCCTTGGGCTTCTTTTGCCGCATCATATTCTGCATTTTCTGACAAATCCCCTTTATCTCTTGCTTCGGCTATTGCTTGTGAAGCCTTTGGCCTTTCAATGTTCTTTAACTGATCTAATTCTTCTCTTAATTTCTTTAAACCCTCGACGGTGTAATACGATACTGTAGTCATAATTTCATTGTTTATATAAATAGAAAAAATCCCATCGGAACGGGATTTCTTTTTGCAAAGATATTGTTACTATTTTATTTTAAAATTTATTTTCGTTTATCAACGGATGTCAAAGTTAATTAATTTAAATTTGTTACACTATTTTTTTATAAAAATATATATGAAAAAAAAATATTTAATTTTTTTAATTTTACCCTTAATCATTTGCTGTGAGGGACAAAATATTAATAATAATAACCCATATATTCCTAACTATCCAGTTAATTTACAATTCAATTTGAGTTTGCCATTATATAGTAATATACAATTCCCAAGCAGTCATTTTGTTAATTATTCTCAAGGGGCTAGAGGAATAGTAGTATTTAATACAGGAACCGGATATAACGCTTTTGATTTAGCTTGCCCAAATCAACCTTTTACTAGTTGTGGCGACCCTATGACAATAATTGGAGTTGAAGCAAAATGCACCTGCGAAAACACATTCTATAGTCTGTTTTCCGGGCAATCTCAAGGGCAACAATACCCTATGAAACAATACCAAACGCAGTTAAACGGGACTACTTTATTGGTTTTTAATTAAAAACAAATTGTTACTCCCGCTAAAAAATTAATTCCGGCTTGAGGATAAAAACCAGCCCCTTCAAAAGTGGTTGTAATTCCTAAATTATCAATGTCGTCATAGGTATAAAAATAGCCATTAGACTCATATTCTATATCTAAAATATTATTGACTAGAGCCGAAAATAGTACTGATTTTAGTCCTTTGTTTATTTGCCATTCATAGGTGAAATTCATATCATTTACAAAGAAAGACCCCAATACAGAGTTTTGCGAATCAATATTTCCCATATACTGTTTTCCAACATATTTTGAAAATAAAGAAACCTGTAAATTTTTTGTGGGTTGATAGGTAAATTTATTGCCAAAAATAATACTTGGTGAATAAGCAACATCTGTATTACCTAGGTTTCTTAAAACGCCATCTCTTTTAAAATTGAAGTCTCTATTCTTATTTTGGCTTAAAGTTAGATTTGGATTTAAGCTAAATTTTTGGGACAAGCTTATCAAAGCCTCTAGCTCGATGCCGAGACGATAGCTGCTCCCACTATTGGTAAATATTGGCGATCCCACATCGTTTAGTGCTCCAGTTAAAACGAGCTGATCACTATAATTCATATAAAAAGCATTGGCCGTCAAACGGACTCTTTTTGAATTATATTTCCACCCTATTTCATAATCAAAAAGCCGTTCTGGACGAGTGCTTCCGTTTTCATAATCATCGCGACGAGGTTCTTTATTAGCCACTCCAAAATAACTATAAAAGGCATTTTTTTCATTGAATTGATAATTTAAACCCATTTTAGGATTAAAAAAAAGAAACGTATCATTTACATTATCGAAACGGACACTAGTTGCTTGGTAATTAACTATACGATATTGCAAATCGGCAAAAAGATTGAATTTCTCTATTTGCTGAGACGCCTTTACATAAAAATTTATATCATCTTTATTTCCAATATCATCATAATATCGGTTTGTATTTGGTATATAATATTGCGTCCAAACTACTTCCCCAAAATGGTCTCCAAGATATCTATTGGCAGCGCCACCAATTAAAATATCTGTTTTAGGTGATTTATAATTTAAAGAAAAAGTTGCTCCAAAAAAATCATTGTCAAGCCATCTTTTCCTAACTAAATCAGAAACAGAATTTCCATTAAATTCTGGCAAACTATAATCCAATAATGTTTCATCTTCCCGATATTGCTCAAAGTAACCTTTCCCAATGGTGTAATGTACTGCAACATTTGAAATCCATTTTTCAGACCATTTTTCGGACCAATGCAATTGAAAATGATTTTGAACATAATTATCTGTTTCATCATCATAGAACTTGGTATTGCCAAACTCATCAGTATATATCCCCGCTATATTAAAAGTTCGGTCATTTTTTAACTTATCTTTATCTTCCAATCCGTACCAAGCTTGATATGTTTTTTCTGAACCCCCAAAAACAAATAATTTAATATTTCTTTTCTGAGTAGTATAGTTCGCATTAAAAAAATACCCAGACATATTGGAGGATGCTCTATCTATAAATCCATCAGACGCGATATTTGATAAGCGTGCATTCATTTCAAAATTATTATGAACTCCTGTTCCAAAAGAGAGTGTATGTTTTCGGGTTCCAAAACTTCCTACAGAATTACTTATCTCCGCAAATGAATTTTCTCGTACAGCCTTGGTTTGCATGTTCAAACTTGCTCCAAAAGCACCCGCTCCGCTTGTTGATGTCCCAACGCCACGTTGCAATTGAATGCTCTCTAGAGATGATGCAAAATCTGGCAAATTAACAAAAAATGTTCCCTGACTTTCGCTATCATTAAATGGAATGCCGTTTAACGTAACATTAATTCTTGATCCGTCAGATCCTCGCACTCTCATATAAGTATATCCAACTCCGTTACCGGCATCTGTAGTAGTTACAACTGAAGGTAAAAAATTTAATAACACCGGAATATCTTGACCAAGATTTCTTGGAGCAATTTCTTCTTTATAATAATTGGTAAATGTGATTGGATTTTTACCTTTTGCCCTAACAGCCGAGACGGTTACTTCATTAAGTTGGCTCACCTTTGTCGTGTCTTGTAGTTTTTCTTGCGAGAATGTGACGATAGAAAAGAAAGAAAAGAAAATGAGCTTTAAACTTGTTGCTCTTAGGATTTTTGCCTTCATGTTATCATGGCAAAATTTTAATAAAGTTTTCATTCGTAAATAAGTTATTACAAATAAAAAGGGGTAATTATTCTTTAGTTAAAAATAAAAAATGTTTGTTTCCTGTGACAAAGTAAGCCTGCACTCTGTTTTGTCACTTTTCCCTAAACAGCATTACCTGTTCTAGGTTCATTGGGTATAATCTCAGCCTTGTTCTGAACTAGTTTCAGAATCTGAAATGAATTCAGATTAAAGCACCCCTTTTGAGACAATGCAAAGATAAATCAATAAACCTGACATTTACAATATTATTTTATCGATTCAGCTAAATTCAAAAATTAGGGTTTCTTCTATTCTGTTTAATTTCCGAAAGATTTCGTTTTGCTTTAATCCTTTTTTCAATTACAGAACGTGGAACTTTTGTCGCTTTTCTTTTTTTGGGAACAAGCAAGGCTTTTTCAATTAAGATTAAAAAACGCTTTGTGACGATTGTTTTGTTTTTGAGTTGACTTCTGTCTTCGTCGCAGTTTAAAATGAGTATATTTTCTGAAGTTAGTTTAGTTGCTAATTTGGTTGCAATCAATACTTTTTCTTCTTTATTTAAGGCATGAGAATTAGTCAAGTCAAAAGTTAGGACAACTTTAGAAGAAACTTTATTTACATTTTGCCCGCCGGGACCTGAACTCCTAACGGCTTTAAAATGCAATTCAGACACAATTATATCATTCCTCATTGGTTGGTTGATGCGCTGGTTTCAATAAATCGTTTATGGTTTTTACAGGATTAAAAGTAACCAAAGGAACTTCTACAAAAACCGATATCCAATTGGCCATTGCGCCATTCCAAAGTCCTGGTAGTTCATACCCTTTAAGTTCTTTTCCTTTATTATTTTTATGTACAATAAACCCCGTATTTGAATCGACGAAGTCGGTTAAATTAAATTTTTCGCCCGAAAAATTTTTTAAACCACAAACCAAATCAACCGGATTAAAATGAGTAGCTTTTTTTAAAATATCTGCCTGTTCTAAGTTCGGGGAATCTATTTGAGAACTTTCAACGATTTGTAATGACATATCTCCTTTAAAAGTCCTTACCCAAAAAGGTCCTCCACCGGGTTCCCCTTCATTTTTTACCATTCCACAAACTCGAATTGGAGCATTTAATTTCGTAACGATATAATCTAATTTATTTTCAAACGAAAATTTAGAAAACGCTTCCAAAATAGTGATATTTAATTTTTGGGACATAAAATCTACTATTTCGGGAAGATCACTTTCTAAAACCTCATTGCTATTTATACTCCTTAAAATATTAAAAATATGGTCTTGAAGTTTAACTAAAATCCCAGCCAATCCTTTTTTATACAAAGTAATTTCATCAATATGATTCTGAATCACATTATCTATATTCTTGATAAAAATTATGTCGGCATTAAGTGCATTTAAATTATTTATCAAAGCACCATGCCCTCCTGGGCGAAAAACAAGTTGTCCTTTTTCATTTCTGAAAGGAAGATTTTCAGACGTCACGGCTATTGTGTCTGTATTTTTATCTTGATAAGAATAGGTTACTTCAAATTTTGATTTTGTTTTGTCTTCTATTTTTCCCTTAACCTTTTGGACAATGTCTTTAAATAATATTTCATGGCTTTCTGAGACAGTAAAGTGTAAGTGCGAAATTGAATTAGTACAAGCGTAATTGGCAGATTCATTCAAATGCTCTTCTATTGGCGTGGCAATTTCTTGTTCGTACTTATGAAATTTTAAAACACCTTTGGGCTTATTAGCAAAATTAAAGTGATCCTGTGACAGCATCACTTTTATAAAATGATAACTCTTTTCGTGGCTTTCTAGTGAATAATAATTTGGATGGAGTTTTTTAACTTCCGTT
Source organism: Flavobacterium psychrophilum (assembly GCA_945907225.1). Lineage (GTDB taxonomy): Bacteria > Bacteroidota > Bacteroidia > Flavobacteriales > Flavobacteriaceae > Flavobacterium > Flavobacterium psychrophilum_Q. The sequence goes on from CAMDSN010000020.1 coordinate 5,460, forward strand.
TTAATTTCTTCATAAAACGGGAATTTTTCAATTCCGGCAAGGAAAATTGTTAAGTTATTCTCTTTTTTTCGGTTTATATATCCATTCACAGTTTCGTTCTTGGGATCAAATTCATTTAAAAACTGTATTAAAAATTTAAACATTCTAGTGGCTGCGCCTGATGCTGGAACAAATTTTTTAAGCTTTAATACTTCCTTTTTTTTATCAAAAAAAGTGGCAAAAGTTTGAAATTGATCAGTAGTTAACTTTAAAATTCCATCATCTACGATGGCGGGTCTAACCAAATTAATTTTTGGAAGTCCCAGTTGAAAAATTAAAAGTTCGCTTTCAATTTTATCAAGTGAAATCCCCAATGCCTTGATTTGGTTAAAATCAGACTCGTTAAAGCCATATTTTTCAATTAAACTATCTCTTGTGATATTGTTTTCTTCCATTCTAAATATGCCATTATTGCTAAAATAGTAAATATTAAATATTGTAATGATAGCATGCCTAATCCGCGATAAGCAAATAAAGGAACAACTATACAATCACCAATAATCCACAAAGTCCAATTTTCAATTTTTTTTAATGCCATATACCACATTGCTGTAAAAAAAAGACCGGATGTAAAAATATCAATATAATTGGGAATCTCGAGATTATAATTGAAAAAAACATATATAAAATATGTAATTCCAAGTGTAAATAAAAACAATACTACACCAATAATCTTTTCTTTTTTTGAAGTTCTTGTAATTTTTAAATCGGGTTTTCTTTTATAACTTTTCCATCTATACCATCCAAAAATACTCATTATAGAATAGTAAAAGTTTACTGTCATGTCGCCATAATATTTTGCCTGATATAAAAGATAAACAGTAATTACCGTGGCTATTAATCCCGTTGGGTAAACCAAAATATTTTCTTTTTTAGCATAATAAACGCTCATAATTCCGAAAATGAAACACAAAAACTCAAGTATAATTTGAATTGTACTAGCGGTTTTATATTGGTCAAATAGAAAGTCTATCATTAGTCGAAGAAGTTTATATCATTTTCGAAAGCGGTTCCAATTACCACAATATCTGCACCAGCACTAAAGACATCGTCGATTTGTTTTTTTGAACGTATGCCACCACCAATTATTAGTGGAATTGAAATCCTATTGGACACCTTACGAATTATTTCTAATGGGATGGCGTTTTTGGCACCACTTCCGGCTTCTAAATAAATTAATTTATTGCCAATCATTTCACCTGCTTTTGCTGTTTGAGCAATGTAATCGGGTTTATCTATCGATAGTGGTTTTGTTTTACTAATTAGGGCTACAGAAGTTTCGTTCCCACTTTCAATTAAAATATAGCCCGTTGAAATAATCTCCAAACTTGTTTTTTCAAGATACGGGACGGCTTCTACCTGGAAATTAATTAAATAATCGGGGTTTCTGCCCGAAAGTAATTGAAGGAATAAGATACCTTCGGCTTCATTAGAGATCTGATTTAAATTTCCTGGGAATAAAATAATTGGAATCAAACGATCGCTTGATCGAATAATTTCATGTATTTTATGAATTATTTTATCTAAACCGTTACCTTCATAAGTACTGCCACCAATAAAAATATGAGTTGCAGGTGATGAAATAATTTTAAAAATTAAAGAATCCATCGAATGTAATTCTAATTTTTCAGGGTCAAGAAGAATTGCAATTCTTTTTTGGCTGATTGCTTTAGACTGAACTAAGTCTGTGTAAATATTCATTTATAGTATTTCATTTTAAATCTTCAAACGATTGAATATAGTTTCGAAATTAGCTATTCTTTTTTTTCTCAAAAGCACAAACAAAATAGTAATTTTCAATGGCTTCGAAAATGATGTCAAAATGCGCTACTTCATTTTCTGTTTGCAATTCAACTGAACATTTTTTGTCAGAAAGATTAAAATTAGTCTCTTTAATATGTTCTTTAAAACTAATTCCGCTTTTATTTTTTAGCTTAAACACAGCTTCTTTTATTCCCCAAATTATAGTAGCTTTCTTAACTTTATCTTGATTAGAAAGATGAGACAACTGAGAAATATTCATATATCTTGGAGCAACAGTTAAGATCTTTTCTCTAAGAATTTCAACATCTACACCTATATTGGAATCACTAAGAGCAATTAATGCAAAATCGTGAGAATGGGAGATTGAAATGAAAACACCATCTTTTAAAAAGGGTTTCCCAAATTCATCATAATACAAATCAGCATCCGTATATCCAATTTCCATCAAAAGTTTTCTTATGCTCATAAAGCCTTTGCGATGCCTTTCTGATTTCATTGAAATTAATCTTTCAATTGAGTGTTCATTCAGGACAATATCTCTTTTAAGATCTTCACTTGATTCGGTAATTTTCCATATATATAAATTTATGTTAACTTGGACCGTTATGGATTTTAAAAAGGGCATAAAAATAAAAATTTATATAATTGGATTTCAGAAAATTAAGGGCATAAACAAAATATAAAAAAACAAAAAACACTTTTTTAATAGTATGCAATTATGTAAATTTGCACCAAAATTTAAAAAACAAATATACATAATAGATGAGTACACAAACATTACCGTATGTAGCTTTTAAAGTGAAAGATATTTCACTTGCAGCTTGGGGTAGAAAAGAAATTGAATTGGCCGAAGCAGAAATGCCAGGGTTAATGGCCCTTAGAGCTGAATACAAAAACGAACAACCTCTAAAAGGAGCGCGTGTTGCAGGATGCCTTCACATGACAATACAAACAGCTGTTTTAATTGAAACTTTAATTGCTCTTGGCGCAGAAGTTACATGGTCTTCATGTAATATTTTTTCAACTCAAGATCAAGCTGCAGCAGCTATAGCTGCTGCAGGTATTCAAGTATATGCATGGAAAGGCTTAGATGAAGAATCATTTGACTGGTGTATTGAACAAACATTATTTTTTGGGGAAGATAGAAAACCGTTAAATATGATTCTCGATGACGGAGGTGATTTAACCAATATGGTGATTGACCGTTATCCGGAATTAGTTGCTGGAATTAAAGGATTATCAGAAGAGACTACGACTGGCGTTCATAGATTATATGAAAGAGTAAAAGCTGGAACGCTTCCTATGCCTGCCATAAATGTGAATGACTCGGTTACAAAATCTAAATTTGACAACAAATACGGCTGTAAAGAATCGGCTGTTGATGCCGTTCGAAGAGCTACTGATATTATGTTAGCTGGAAAAAGAGTTGTGGTATGTGGATATGGTGATGTTGGTAAAGGTACGGCAGCTTCTTTTCGTGGCGCAGGATCAATTGTGACCGTTACAGAAATTGACCCGATTTGTGCTTTGCAAGCTGCGATGGATGGCTTTGAAGTGAAGAAATTGAATACTGTAATTGAAAACTCTGATATAATTATTACCACGACTGGAAATAAGGATATTGTTTTAGGTTCTCATTTTGAAAAAATGAAAGACAAAACTATTGTTTGTAATATTGGACACTTTGATAATGAAATTGATATGGCATGGCTAAACCAAAACCATGGCAGTTCAAAAGTTGAAATTAAACCTCAAGTTGACAAATACACAATTAAAGGAAAAGATGTTATATTATTGGCTGAAGGGAGATTGGTAAATCTTGGTTGTGCTACTGGCCACCCAAGTTTTGTAATGAGTAATTCATTTACAAACCAAACTTTGGCTCAGATTGAATTGTGGAAAAATAGCGCTGCATACAATAATGATGTTTATATGTTGCCAAAATATTTAGATGAAAAAGTAGCTATGTTGCACCTTGCTAAATTAGGAGTTGAATTGGAAACCTTGCGTCAAGATCAAGCAGAATACATTGGTGTTGAAGTTCAAGGGCCTTTCAAACCTGAGTATTATAGATACTAATTGTTATTCCAGCGAAGTTGGAAATTTCATTCTTCTAAAAAACCCTTACATATAAAATATGTAAGGGTTTTTTCTTGGGCATTCTGCTGTTCAAAACAAGACTATCTTTAATGAAAAAACCCGATTCTTTGAATCGGGTTTTTAATATTGTAAAGGAATTGAATCCTTATGCTTCAAACGGAAGTATAGATACAAATGATTTGTTATCACTTTTTTTCTGAAACTTCACCAATCCATCAACTTTTGCATGTAAAGTATGATCTTTACCCATGTAAACGTTTTCCCCTGGATTGTGTTTTGAACCTCTTTGTCTAACAATGATGTTTCCAGCAATCGCTGCTTGTCCACCATAAATTTTAACGCCTAAACGTTTTGATTCTGATTCTCTACCATTCTTAGAACTACCAACACCTTTTTTGTGAGCCATGACGTATGAGTTATATATTATTATTCTTTACTATCTACTTTTTTTGCTTTCGGAGCCGCCTTTTTTGGGGTTGCTTCCTCTGTTTTTGCTGCCTTAGGAGCTTTCGCTTTTTTCGGAGCTTCTAATTCTTCAGTTGCTACTTCCGCTTTTTCAACTTTGGCCGCAACTTTTTTACCGCTTGTAGCTGAAATTCCTTCAATAAGAATTTGAGTTAAGTACTGACGGTGTCCGTTTCTCTTTTTGTACCCTTTTCTTCTTTTCTTTTTGAAAACGATAACTTTATCACCTTTTAAATGTGATAATACTTTGGCTTCCACTGAAGCACCTTCTATAGCTGGGGCGCCTAAAGTTATATTACCATTGTCATCTAACAAAAGAACTTTATCAAAAGAAACTTTTGACCCTTCTTCGTTAGATAAGCGGTGAACATATACCTTTAAGTCTTTGCTTACTTTAAATTGTTGCCCTGCTATCTCTACGATTGCATACATAAATTTACTATTTAGTTAATTTTTTAAGTCTGCAAATATACAACTATTTTCTACACTAGCAACTCTGAGGTAAAAAAATAGTTTCATGGCACAATAGGATGTTTTTTACCCTTTGTAACTAAAATTACATTTAATTTATTTTTCAACTAAAGAATAAGGTAAATAAATAAAAAAAGATACCTTTGCAAAACAAATTAATCAGTTAGTAAACTAACACAAAAATAAACTGAAAAATTATATTTTTTATGAAAAAATCATTAATCGCTTTAAGTTCAATATTTATGCTTGGAGGAACAGCTCATGCCCAAAAGGTAGCTTTTGAGGAGTACGATTTGCCAAATGGCCTTCATGTGATTTTACACAATGACGATTCTGCTCCAGTTGTAATTACGTCTGTTATGTATCATGTTGGTGCAAAAGATGAAAATCCGGAAAGAACTGGATTTGCCCACTTTTTTGAACATTTACTTTTTGAAGGAACTCAAAACATTAAACGGGGTGAATGGTTTAAAATTGTAACTTCAAATGGGGGAACAAACAATGCTAACACTACCGAGGATAGAACCTATTATTTTGAAGTTTTCCCATCAAACAATGCAGAACTTGGACTTTGGATGGAGTCAGAAAGATTGATGCATCCTGTAATCAACCAAATTGGTGTTGACACTCAAAATGAAGTCGTTAAAGAAGAAAAAAGATTGCGAGTAGACAATCAACCCTATGGAAATTTGATTGCCGAAGTTAAAAAGAACATGTTTAAGGTACATCCATATCGCTGGGCAACCATTGGTTCAATGGAACACTTGGACGCAGCAACACTTCAAGAATTTCAAGATTTTAATAAAAAATTCTATTCTCCAAACAATGCTGTTTTAGTTGTTGCAGGTCAAATTGACATTGCACAAACAAAAGCTTGGATTGAAAAATATTTTGGTCCAATTCCAAGAGGTGTAGAATTGAAAAAACAAACATTTGTAGAAGCTCCAATTACTGAAGCTTTAAAAGCTACCTATGAAGATCCTAATATCCAAAAACCGATGGTTGTTGCTTCTTATAGAATTCCATCTATGAAAACTAGGGATGCACGAATTATGGATATGATTTCAACTTATTTAAGCAATGGTAAAAGTTCGAAACTTTACAAAAAAATTGTAGACGATAAAAAAATGGCCCTGCAAGTAGGCGCATTTAATTATGCTCAAGAAGATTATGGACAATACATTCTTTACGGAATGCCACAAGGAAATTTCACATCTAGTGATTTAATTAAAGAAATTGATGAAGAAATTGTGAAATTACAAACCGACTTGATATCTGAAAAAGACTTTCAAAAATTACAAAATATTAATGAGAGCAACTATGTAGATAATAATGCAAGTATTGAAGGTGTGGCCGAAAATTTAGCAACCTACTATTTGCTATATGGAGATGTGAATTTAATCAATACAGATATTGATATTTCGCGTTCCATCACGAGAGAAGAAATTAGAAGTATATCTAAGAAATATCTAAACCCAAATCAACGTTTGATTTTAGATTATGTTCCAGCTAAGGACAAAGCTGATTCTAATGATACCGAACAAGCAAAGCAAAACTAATAAAACACAAAATGAAAAAATCAATAATAGTATTATCAAGCTTGGTTTTAACACTAATTATGCAAGCACAAGACAGAACCCAGCCAAAACCAGGCCCATCGCCAACAATTAATATTAAAAAACCTCAAACTTTTGCGTTATCAAATGGATTAAAAGTTTTAGTAGTTGAAAACCATAAACTTCCACGTGTATCTTTTAGTCTTTCAATTGACAACACTCCTTATGCTGAAGGAAATAAAAAAGGAGTTGAAAATTTAACAAGTAGCTTAATAGGAAATGGCTCAGCCAATATAGCAAAGGACCCCTTTAATGAAGAAATTGATTTTCTTGGTGCAAATATAAATTTCTACTCTTCTGGAGCTTCTGGTAGTGGTTTATCAAAACACGCGAAAAGAATTTTAGAGTTAATGGCAGCAGGTGCTTTAACGCCAAACTTTACTCAAGACGAATTTGATAAAGAAAAAGAGAAACTTATTGAAGGCCTGAAAACACAAGAGAAAAGTGTTCCAGCTGTATCAAACAGAGTTCAAAGTGTATTGGCGTATGGAAGAAATCATCCTTCAGGAGAATATCTATCAGAAGAGACTATAAATAATGTAACCCTAGATGATGTCAAAGCAAACTATGCAACCTATTTTGTTCCGGAACATGCCTACTTAGTAATTGTAGGTGATGTGAAAACGAAAGAAGTGAAAAAAATGGTTGAAAAACTATTTGGGTCGTGGGTGAAAGCATCCGCTCCTAGGCTTACTTATTCTGATCCGAAAAATGTTCAGTATACGCAAATTAATTTTGTTGACATGCCAAATGCGGTTCAGTCTGAAATCACAATACTAAACACGGTAAATCTTAAAATGACGGATGCTGACTTTTTCCCAGTAATTTTGGCAAATCAAGTGTATGGCGGTGATTTTAACAGCTACTTAAACATGAACTTGAGAGAAGCACACGGGTGGACATATGGAGCACGTTCAAGTATAGGTTTTGATAAAAATATGTACAGCACTTTTACCGCAAATACTCAAGTTAGAAATGCTGTAACCGATAGTGCAGTGGTAGAAGCATTAAAAGAATTAAAAAAAATTAGAACTGAAAAAGTATCAGATGAAGTACTAAATAATGTAAAAGCAGGTTATGTTGGGAAATTTGTAATGCAAGTTGAAAAACCAGGGACTATAGCTCGTTACGCATTAAACATAGAAACCGAAGGATTGCCAGTCGATTTTTATGAAAATTACATCAAAAATATAAATGCTGTAACTCCAGATGATGTAATGCGAGTAGCAAATAAATATTTTTTAGAAGACAACGCAAGAATTTTAGTGGTTGGAAAAGGCTCTGAAGTTATTTCTGGACTAGAGCGTTTAAAAATTCCCATGTTCTATTTTGACAAATTTGGAAATCCAGCCGAAAAACCAGTTATGAAAAA
>CAMDSN010000021.1 GCA_945907225.1 Flavobacterium psychrophilum
TGTGCTCCTTTGGCGTTTAGATGAATCCCGTCAGTCATTGCTAATTTACTCATTTGCCATGCTGCCATAGATTTTGCACCCCCTGACACAATATACCAATCCCAAAAACCACAATTGTTTTCAAAAGCTATAGTTTTAATCATATTTGAAAAAATCTTACTCGCCGTTATGTTTACTTTTTTATAATGCATATTTTGTGCAGAAGTTAAAATGATAGATGCGTTAGGATTTGCAGTACGCACTTTATTTATAACATCTATAATTTCTGTCTTTAACTCCATTGGAATTGCATTTTTATATAAAAAATCATTTGTGCCATAATCAATTATAATTAAATCTGAATTTAAATAGTTGGCTTGTTCTAGATATTTTTCTTCAAATAACACAGACTTATATTGACAGGCACCCACTCCAGCATTATGCCATATTGCGCCTGTTTCATCATCATTTGACAATGACATTCCATACAATGTAAATTGCTTTTGAATGGAATCTGTTTGTTTTAAATTTAGTTGAAGGGTTTTATATTTTAAAGGTAATGAGTATTTATACAAGCCCGCTGTTTTTGAGATTAATGTTGCAGGAATAGAATCTGCGGAAAACAGTGGCATATAACTTTCATCATCAGTGCTAGCAAAAACAGATAAAATAGTATTTTTTTCTAATAAATTGGCGTTGAAAACAATCTTAAAACTAGCTTGGTCGTCTAGTGTTTTTGCTGTCATTCCCCTTACCCCTAGGGGGTGTTTCGGAGGTAGAATATAACTCTTACTATATTCCCAATTTCCGGTGTGCGTTGAATTATAAAAACTTGCATTATATGATTTAACTATTGAAAACGGCTGAATAAGTCCTATGCCACCATCGCCCATAATTTTTTGTATGAGTTGACGGCATTTATTGGGTAGATTTTCATTTTGAAGATGACTATCGCCAAGATGTAAAACAGTTAACTTCTTTTTGGTGTTCCATTTTTCATTGAATGTTTTCAGTACACTTGGATTTTTATATTGGATATAATTATATTCTTTTCTTAGGCAATCTGGTTCCAATATTTGACCAAAAATAACATTAACCATAAAATAACTTATGATTGTATATATGTTTCTAATTTTCATTACTCTTGTTTTCTATGGTGTCTTTAACTGTTTTTTCAGGTTCTTTTTTAGGTACCGTTTTACTTATAATTGTTTTGGTTACTGTTGGGGTTATAAAGTTTGATGTTAAAAAATTTGACTCTTGCGAAATTGTAAATGTAGAATTAAGCACATACATATTATGAGCAAAAAGTAGGTTGTTTATGCCATGCTTTTTAATTAAGTTTTTAATATTAGATTTTAAATATCTATAATCAACTATGTAAACCTCTTCGTAGTGAGCACAAAGAAAAGGAGAAAATGCGTTGCCATAAGAATCTTTAATAATTAATATCTTTTTACCATTTTTTTGATCCGTCTTTACTTTCATTAAAGGGTAGTCGCGTCCTAAAAAAACGCCGTATGAACTTCCTCCTTTAGCTGTTTCAACAAATAATTGTCCGCCATATTCTTTAGTTGCGTTTTCATTAAAATAAGTTGTTTTAGTGGCATTACGTAATTTAAAATATTCTACATAGTCTAAATTATCTTTTAAATCTTCGCTTCGTGTATGATAATATAAGGTCCCTAAAAAATTATTAATTCGCTTTATTTCAAATTTGTTGGGCGTTAGCGGTTTTATTTGTGCTGTCTTGCAAAAAGCAAGATAGGCATAATAAGCCCCCCGCCCTGTCCAGTGGTGATCCGTATTAAATTGAATATACTCTTTTTGATGCTTTCTTAATTCTTCATAAGCATTTACGCATTTAATTGATGGATCCATTACACTATATAAATGATCTATACCTATCTTTTCTCGATCTTTTTTAAAAGCAGAAGGTAAGTTAAAATCGGAACCTATTGGAATTGCCATGCAAAAAACAGAAACGCTTGGACCTAATTCGTCCTTATATTTTTTAACCAAAGAAGCATAATTAGAAAGGGCATAATTAGAACCATTAAAAATTTGAATTGCCTTTTTTTTATATACAATTACAGACTTTATGTTTTCGTATATATCGTCTACTGATTCTGTTGCTAATGTATCTTTTGAGGAAGTGGTTTTAGATCTCTTCCCGTCTTTTTCTGTGCCTTTTTTTATTGAACTGGATTTTGAATATGTAAAATACTGTATTTCGTTGTTTTTTATTCCTTTGTTTCTTTTAATTAAAGATGCTATTTCAATAAATTCATTTCTGTAAATAAAATTATCTGAATAGTACAATTCGATTGTTTTAAAATATCTCCCAGAAAATAAATCTACTGTATTAAATTCTGGAAACTGAGTTAAAACTCTTTTCTCATCTTGAGATATTTTATGTTTAGGCATAATAAAAAACAAAATGCTGACTATTATCAATATGAAAACAAAAACGGTTGAATTTAACTTTAAAAAAAATTGTGCTATTGGTTTTCTCATATTTTAAAATCTGAAATAAATAAAAGGGTTATAGGAGCTTCCAACTAAAAATATTACAGAACATATTAATAATAAAAGATTAAGAAAAATAGTAATGAATGGCACTAAATACTTAAAATAACTTGCTGAATTAATGGCTTTATAAAACCAATTGTAAATAGGCATACAAAGTAAAATAGCAAATCCGAGCCAATAGATGTTTTCAAAAAACATGTTTTGTACTTCTAAGTTATATAGTTCATTATTTGTTAAATTAAACAGCAATTTTATAAAAAAAAGCAAGTTATTAAAATCGGTAAAATAGAAAATTGCCCAGCCAACAATGATAAAAAATAATGAATAAATATGACTAATGAATTTTGGTAGTCGTTTTAATAGATTTAGGAGGAAGGTTTTTTCTATTAGCAATATAATCCCAAAATACAAGCCCCAAATAATAAAATTCCAACTTGCTCCATGCCAAAGTCCGGTTAAACCCCAAACAATAAAAATATTCCTAAAATTATATTTTTTATTACCCCCCAACGGGATGTAAACGTAATCTTTAAAAAAAGTGCCTAATGAAATATGCCATCTTCTCCAAAAATCAGTAATTGAAGTTGAAATATAGGGATATTTAAAATTCTCATGATAATGAAATCCAAACATCCATCCCAATCCAATAGCCATATCAGAATAGCCAGAGAAATCAAAATAAATTTGAATACTATAGGCTACAATACCGAACCAACCGCCCATAACAGTTAAATCTAATAAGTCACTTCCCAAATAATGAGTACATATCTCCCCGGCAATATTGGCAATACAAACTTTTTTAAATAATCCAATACAAAATCTAGACACCCCATTGTTAAAATCAGACCAACTAAAAATTCGCTCCTCTATTTCTTTTGCAATATGTGAATACCTAACAATTGGCCCCGCCACTAATTGATGAAATAAGGATACAAACAAAAGAAAATTCAAAAAAGACTTTTGTGCCTTTACCTCACCTTTATAAACGTCAATAATATAAGATATGGTTTGGAATGAATAAAATGAAATGCCAATTGGCATTAAAAACCCGGGTTTCTGAAAATTAAAATGTGTTAAATAATTAACATTTTCAACAATAAAATCGGAATATTTAAATGTTAATAAAACCCCTAAATTGAATATTATCGTTAGGTAAAGCCCAACTTTTGCTATTGGCTTGCCAAAATATTTATTTATAAAGAGTCCGTTAAAATAATCTAATAGTGATGAAGAAAGTAATAAAACTACCCATATTGGTTCTCCCCAAGCGTAGAAAATTAGGGAGAAAAGCACTAAAATTGCATTTTTTAATTTTCTGTTTTTAAAAGAAAAATATAAAATTAAATTAATGGGTAGAAATAAAAAAATAAAAAACAGGCTTGAAAATACCATATTGATCGTTTGCTGTTAAAAAGTGTAATTATAATTTAAAAGTATTTAACAAATTTAATTAATAATCAATTTCTTCTAAGCTGTCTCTTCTAACCCATCCTTTTGAAACTTGCCCGCGATTGTTTTTAAATTCAATGTAAACAAATTTACCTTCCGAAAATTTGCAGGGAATCCAAACTACATCTCCTGCAACTAAATAGCCTTTCCGTTTTAAATATCTTTCTACTGGTGCAGATTTATCTAAATTATAAAAGTAGGCCTTCTCAAAGATTACCAAGAACTTGCATTCCGGCAAAGCCCTGTTTTGAGAGTTCATCGAGGAATTTATTATTAAAATAAACCCTAAAATTAAAAGTGTGTTTTTCATAAATAAAAATTATAGTTTAACATTAAATAAAATTACTATTGCAAAAATTCACCGGTTTCACTTTCCACGGCTTCTTTATAGTCGGGGTATAAAAATTTATTATACGGGAATCGTGTTATATGAATTTGTCTTACTGCTTCATATACCCTTTCACGAAAATCTTCAAAATTTACTTTGCTAGTGGCAGAAATGAAAAGTGTGTTTTTTTCGCCTACATTATTCATCCAGGTTTGTTTCCATTCATTCAAGGTGAAATGTTTGCTTGTCTTTTCAGTGATTAAATCGTCTGCTTCTATTTCTTCGTTCTTATATACATCTATTTTATTAAAAACCATTATCATGGGTTTATCAGAACACTTGATATCCTGTAAAATTTGATTTACTGAACGAATATGCTCTTCAAAATCTGGATGCGAAATATCTACAACATGTAATAATAAATCGGCTTCACGAACTTCATCTAGAGTGCTTTTAAATGAATCTATCAATTGTGTAGGCAACTTTCTAATAAAACCAACAGTATCCGAAAGTAAAAATGGTAAATTTTTTATAACAACCTTACGAACTGTGGTGTCTAAAGTCGCAAATAATTTATTTTCAACAAATACCTCGCTTTTACTAATTACATTCATTAAAGTTGATTTTCCAACATTTGTGTATCCAACTAAAGCAGTCCTAACCATTGCGCCTCTATTTCCACGTTGAACAGACATTTGCTTATCAATTGTTTTAATTTTTTCTTTTAACAAAGCAATTCTATCCCTAACAATTCTTCGGTCGGTTTCAATTTCTGTCTCACCGGGTCCACGAAGCCCAATTCCTCCTTTTTGACGTTCTAAATGGGTCCACATTCCCGAGAGTCTTGGCAACAAATACTGACATTGAGCCAATTCTACTTGTGTTCGTGCATAAGAAGTTTCGGCTCTTTGTGCAAAAATATCTAGAATTAAATTTGTTCTATCAAGCACCTTACAAACTAAGATTTTGGAAATATTCTTTTGTTGGGAAGGGGATAATTCATCATCAAAAATGACTGTTGAGATTGCATTTTCTTTTATGTAAGAGCTTATTTCATCCATTTTGCCAGTGCCCAAAAATGTCTTAGGATTAGGTTTATCCAATTTTTGATAAAATCTTTTAACAACCTCACCGCCGGCAGTATATGTTAAAAACTCTAATTCATCTAAATACTCCGTTAATTTATCCTCATTTTGATTTTGAGTAACAATCCCAACTATTACGGTCTTTTCAAAATTAATGACTTCCTTTTCTAACATTTTTTTATTGTGTGTGGCAAAATTAGGAAAATGTAATTTAATAAAACCTATTTGCTTTAGAATTAAAGGTAAATTTCATATTCAAATACAAAAAGGGTTATTTTTCTTAACAATTACTAAATAATTCATAAATTTTATTAAATTTGGCTACAAAATACAAGATTAACAAACAATCAAACCAAAATTTTCGTTGAAATGAAAAAAATTACATCACTACTTCTGTTTTTGTTTTTGTCTCTTAATTGCTATTCACAACTTGCATTAGAAGGCTTTGAAAACACCACCGGACCAGATGCTTCTCCATTGACTAACTGGACTTTAGGATCAGGAAACTGGGCTACATTTGATAATATTGGAAATGATAATTTATTTCCAGTTCGATGGGGAATAACTAATACAGTATCTACTCCGGTTTCCGTTTATCAAGGGACCAATGCTGCATTTATAAATAGAGAAAATGTAACTGCAGGTGTTACCTCTGAGGAATATTTAGCAACACCACCCGTTTTTATTCCCGCAAATGGAGTTTTAAATTTTTACACCAGAATGTTAACTAGTGGAAATCAAGGTGCTATTTATCAAATTAAGGTTTCTCCAGCAACTGAGGAACAAACTGATCCTAATCCATATATTTTAATACAGCAATGGACTGAAGACCAATTGATTGTTCCAACATCAAACTTTAATATTTATACCGAAAAAACGGTAGACTTATCCGCTTTTGCTGGTCAATTCGTATATGTTTCATTTGTTAAAGTTTATACACAAATTGATGGAAGTATAGGTGGTGATCGTTGGTTTATAGATAATGTTAGTATCGATTCAGCATGTCTATCGCCAACTGCTGTAACTGCATCTTCTCCAACTCCTACTAGTATTAGTTTGACGTGGACAAATCCAAATGGCCCAGTTAATGGCTGGGAAATTGAAGCGGTACTAGCCACAGGCACACCAACTGGAGTTGCAAATTATACTACCCCAAGCTTTCCTTATATTGTTACCGGTTTACTCCCAAATACAGCTTACAAATTTTATGTAAGAGCTATATGCACTAATGGAATATCAAGCCCTTGGTCTTCGGTTTCTAACACGGTACTAACACAGATAGCTCCCCCCATTTGTGGAGGAAATTTAGTCGATTCAGGAGGTATTGGAAGTAATTATTCTAATAATGAAAATACTTCTATAACCGTAAACCCTTCAACTCCAGGAGATCTTGTTACAGTTACTTTCACTGCATTTAACACTCAAGCGGGATCAGATATTCTTAGAATTTATGATGGTACAAACACTACTTTCCCTTTGTTAGCAACATTATCAGGAACAACTATACCCCCATCATATACAGCTACGTCTGTTTCGGGAAGTTTAACTTTTACATTTACTTCCGATGCAACAACCAATGCTTCTGGATATGCTGCTAATATTACTTGTGGTCCACCACCAAGTTGTAGAATTCCTACTTCTCTCACAAATAATACAGTTACTACAACTACAACCGTACTAAATTGGATTCAACCAACAAACCCTGATTTGAGTGTAGCTTCAGCATGGCAAGTATTAGCATTACCTTGTGGTTCTGTCCCTCCAACAGCTGGCGCCACAGGTTTTGTAAGTGCTAATTCGAATCCTTTTACGCTAACTGGATTAACCCCTGCAACTTGTTATGACATATATGTTAGGGCGGTTTGTAGTGGTCCAACTTCTAGTGGATGGTCTACCTTACCAACTACAATTAACACATTACTAGCCCCTCCAGCCTGTGGTGGTAATTTTGTAGACAGTGGCGGTTTAGCTGCAAATTATCCTAATAATGCAAATGAAACAACAACTATTCCCCCAGTAACACCGGGCGACGTAGTAACTATAACTTTTACCTCATTTAATACCCAAGCGGGATTAGACATTCTAAGAATTTATGATGGCCCTAATACTACTTTCCCATTATTAGCCACATTATCTGGTACTGCTTTACCAACATCTTACACTGCATCTTCTGCCACAGGGGAATTAACTTTTGTTTTTACTTCAAACGGAGCGACTGGAGCTGCAGGTTGGGTGAGTAATATTGCCTGTGGCCCACCTCCAACATGCAGAAAACCAATTACTTTTAACTCTGGCAGTGTATTATCTACCTCTGCTGTTTTGAATTGGATTCAGCCCGCAAACCCAGACACCTCTGTAGCAACTTCTTGGCACGTATTAGCTTTACCATGTGGATCAGCGGTTCCAACAGCAAGTTCAACTGGTTTTGTTACAGCTTCAACTAACCCATACACTATCACTGGTCTTTTGCCTTTAACTTGTTATGACCTATATATTAGAGCAGCTTGTTCTCTAACTAGTACTAGTATATGGGAGGGACCAATCTCGTTTACCACTCAAGTTGCCCCTCCTGTTTGTGGAGGAAATTTTGTTGATACAGGAGGCACTACAGCAAGTTACGCCCCTGACGCAAATTCTACAATAACTATTTGTCCCGTAAATGTGGGAGATGTTGTAACTGTTACATTCACTGCCTTTGATACTGAAGACACCTTTGATGGTTTATATGTTTATAACGGAAATTCCATCACGGCTCCTCAAATTTCAAGTGCTAATCCTGTTGGAAATATTAATGGTCCACTAACAACGGCAGGTGCCTATTGGGGAGATGTTATACCTGAGCCGTTTACCTCTACAAGTCCTAATGGTTGCCTTACCTTCAATTTTAGAAGCGATGACATAATTAATAACGCTGGATGGATAGCTAATGTTAGCTGTGCGCCACCACCCACGTGTATCGCACCAACGGCAATAACCACAACAGCGGGTTCTATAACTTCAAGTTCGGTTATATTAAACTGGACACAACCTATTAATCCCGATGGATCAACAGCAACTGCATGGCAAGTTTTGGCATTACCTTGTGGATCTCCATTGCCAACTGCAACCGCAACAGGGTTTGTTAATGCTTCAACTAATCCTTTTACATTAACAGGTTTAAATTCGATTACTTGTTATGATATTTATATCAGAGCTGTATGTAGCCAATCTGATAGTAGTACATGGAGGGTGATTAAAAATATCACAACACAAGTTGCCCCACCAGTTTGTGGAGGGAATTTTGTTGATGTTGGCGGACCAAATGCAGACTATGCTAATAACTCTGATTCAACGGTGCCTATATGTCCAGTAAATCCTGGTGATGTAGTAACAGTAACATTCACTTCTTTCAATACGGAAGGGACATGGGATGGATTATATGTTTTTGATGGAAATTCAATACTTTCTCCACAAATTCCAAGTGCTAATCCGGCAGGCAATGTGCCAGGAGGATTAGCTGGTTCCTACTGGGGGGATTTAACAGGTAATTTACCTGGCCCTTTTACCTCAACAAGTAATGATGGCTGTTTGACCTTTAGATTTAGAAGCGACGGGTCTGGCTTTAGAGCAGGATGGGTTGCAAATGTTGTTTGTTCTCCTGGGCCAAACTGTTTAAAACCTACATTGCTAACTTCAACAAATATTACGGCTACTTCTGCATCTTTAGGATGGACAGAGTCGAATTCAGCAGTTACTCAGTGGGAAATCATTTATTTGCCTTTTGGTCAACCAGTGCCACTTCCTACAGCCACTGGAGTATTGGTTACGAGTAACCCCGTTGTGATTTCAGGACTTTTACCTGGAACACGCTATACCTTTTATGTTAGAGCAATATGTCCAACATCAGGGACCAGTGCATGGTCTGACGGGTCAAGTTTTACTACACTTATTATAAATGATAGTTGCTCTGGAGCAATTTTTACGCCCGTTAATAGTACGTTAACTTGTAATCAAGTTGTTGCAGGAACAATTACTTCCGCTACTGCATCAACACCAGCCCCTACAGCACCGTGTGTTGGTACTGCCGATGATGATGTTTGGTTTCAATTTATTGCTACTAACACTTATTTGAATATTTCTTTACTAGATGTACAAGGACAAAATAATTTGAATTTTGGAGTTTATACTGGTCTATGCGGAACTCTTACTCAGGTTTTTTGTAGTGCAAATAACGCTCTTAGCGGTATCGCAAATGGATTGGTTTTGGGCCAAACTTATTATGTAAGAGTATATTCTAATGCATCTACGCCTCAAACTTCGTCATTTAATTTATGTATATCAACTCCATCAACTTGTTCAAATGCTAATACTATTTGTAATTTATTAGGTGAAAATACGCCTAGCACCACAGGCGTGAGTAGTTTAGGAACGATTGGTTGTTTGTTTTCTTCCCCGAACCCTACTTTTTATACTTTAGAGGTTGGAACAAGTGGTCCAATTAACTTATTTTTAAGTCAAAATGCCTTGCCGAATGGTCAGGGTGTTGGTAGAGATATTGATTATGCAGCATGGGGACCTTTTAACAGTCAGGTAGAAGCATGTAATGTTGTTGGAAATCAAGCGCCTTATGCTGCGCCAGGAATTGGAGTTCCTGTAACTCAAACAACTGGTTGTAGTTTTAGTGCTGCAGCAACAGAAACACTAAATATAACTAATGCTCAAGCAGGCCAAGTATATATTATTTTAATTACAAACTTTTCACAACAGCCCGGTTTTATTAATTTAGTTCAAACTAATATTGGGCAAGCTGGCGCGGGGACAGTAAATTGTTGTCCTGAAGCATTTTTTAGTTATTCCCCTTCAACATATTGTCAAACTCCAGGAAATCCTAATCCATTACCAATAATTGCCCCTGGGTCTTTAAGTGGTGTGTTTTCATCCCCTTTTACCCCTGGACTTGTATTTGCTAACTCAACAACGGGTGCGATTGATTTATTAGCTTCAGCGCCAGGAAATTATGTTATAGTTAATACGCTTGCAGCTACTGCTTCATGTGATGAAAGACAAAGAACATACACTATTAATATTTCACAACCAACGAGCGCTACGATTAGTTATAATAGTGTAACATACTGTGAAAGTGATACCACAGTTCAGCAAGTAACTCAAACAGGAACAACAGGAGGAAGCTATTCTGCAATTCCTAATGTAGGGCTTAGTATAAACCCAGTAAATGGAGAAATAAATCCTAACCTTAGTTCACCTGGAGTTTATTCAGTTGTATATGGTTTACCTGGATCTATTTGTACAATTGGGAACCCCTCAACTCAAGTTGAGATTATTGCGCTGCCTAATATTGCTCAACCAGCACCTGTAGTAACTTGTAATTCTTATACATTACCAAGTTTACCCGTTGGCGCATATTTCTCGCAAAGTGGCGGTGTTGGACCAATAGATATTACTAACCCAATTACGACTAACCAAACCATCTACATATACGCTAGCGGGAATGGTTGCTTTAATGAAAAATCATTTAGCGTAACAATAAATAATCTATCTGATCCAACCTATACAGTTGTTCAACCTACCTGTACATCCCCAACAGGATCAATTACAGTAACTTCACCTGTTGCGTCGGGAAGTCCCGCGCCTAACAATTTATTTATTTCTGAAGTTACAGATGCCGCTACCGGAGCATTAACTTACATAGAATTATATAATGGCACCGGAAGTCCTGTGAACCTTGATAACTACAAACTGAGAACATTTAACAATGGTTCAGCTACTTTCAGTTCGGGTTGTGATAATATATTAACTGGTACTTTAAATAATAATGCTACATATGTAGTGAAAGTGAGTGCAGACCCAAATATTACGGGGATTGTTCCAAATCAGACATTTACAACTTGTCAAGGGATAAACTCGGATGATTGCATAAAATTAATGACCTTAACAAATACAGTTATTGATTTGTGGGGAAGAACTGATGGAACAGCGTTTACACCTGCTAACCAGGCGGGATATACTTACAGAAGATTAAATACTGCTTCAGTCCCTAGTACAACTTGGAATGCAACAGATTGGACGGCTATAGATCCTGAAGAATATACTAACATTGGATCTTATTCTTTAAACACAACAAATTACGAATACAGTGTTGACAATTTACCGTTCCAAACATCTCCAACGTTTAATAATTTAGCCCCTGGTAATCACACGCTAATTGTAAAAGATTTAACAACTGGTTGCGTTTCGATAGCAGTAACT
Organism: Flavobacterium psychrophilum; assembly: GCA_945907225.1. GTDB lineage: Bacteria > Bacteroidota > Bacteroidia > Flavobacteriales > Flavobacteriaceae > Flavobacterium > Flavobacterium psychrophilum_Q. Next base: position 11,620 of record CAMDSN010000021.1, read on the forward strand.
TTCGTTATTAATAATCCAATTATTCAGACACCAACCGTAACAGATTTTACCTATACTAGTCCAATTTGTCAAAATGCGACAACAAATCTAACGCCAGTTCCAGCAACGGGCTTTACAACTGGTGGAACATATTCGGCTAATCCTTCAACAGGAATTAATATTAATTCTACAACTGGTGAAATAAACTTATCAACTTCTTTGCCTGGAAACTATACCATAACGTACTCTGTTTTGTTTAATGCAGCACTATGTGTATCTGCAGGGTCTTCAACCTTCCCAATTGTAATTAATTCTATTGTTGCTCCTGTAACCGGATTTAATTACAGCAGCCCTATTTGTCAAAATGCACAAGCTACTGTAAACCCAACATTAAATACCGGGTTTACATCGGGAGGGACATTTAGTTCAACTACCGGATTAACAATTGATGCTTCAACTGGTGTAATAAATTTAGTAACAAGTACGCCAGGAAATTATACAATTACTTATGTATCTAATGCAAACGCGGCTACTTGTTTGGTTGCTGGAACAAATACGGCCAATATAGTTATTAGCCCAATAATCACTCCAGTAACCGGATTTAATTACAGCAGCCCTATTTGTCAAAATGCACAAGCTAGTATAAACCCAACATTAAATAACGGGTTTACATCGGGAGGGACATTTAGTTCAACTACCGGATTAACAATTGATGCTTCAACTGGTGTAATAAATTTAGTAACAAGTACGCCAGGAAATTATACAATTACTTATGTGTCTAATGCTAACACGGCTACTTGTTTAGTTGCTGGAACAAATACGGCCAATATAGTTATTAGCCCAATAATCACTCCAGTAACCGGATTTAATTACACCAGCCCTATTTGTCAAAATGCACAAGCTAGTATAAACCCAACATTAAATACCGGGTTTACATCGGGTGGAACATTTAGTTCAACTGCTGGTTTGGTTATTAATGCTTCAACAGGGGTAATAAATCTGGCAGGAAGTACAACTGGAAATTATACCATAACCTATACTTTAAATGCAAATCCTTTAACGTGCTTAATTGCTGGGAATTTTACTTTTGACATAGAAATAACTAATGTAATTAATCCAGTAACCGGATTTAATTACACCAGTCCTATTTGTCAAAATGCACAAGCTACTATAAACCCAACATTAAATGCCGGGTTTACATCGGGAGGGGCATTTAGTTCAACTACAGGATTAACAATTGATACTTCAACTGGTGTAATAAATTTAGCTTCAAGTGCTCCAGGAAATTATACAATTACTTATGTGTCTAATGCAAACGCGGCTACTTGTTTAGTTGCTGGAACAAATACGGCTTCTATCAGTATTAGCGCTGAAGTCACTCCAGTAACGGGATTTTCTTACGTAAATACTATTTGTCAAAA
>CAMDSN010000022.1 GCA_945907225.1 Flavobacterium psychrophilum
GCATTAATTATGATGATTTTAGAGAAGAAAAGCAACTTAAAAACGCTATACAATTTGGGAGCTGAAATAAGCGATTTAAAAAAGATATTTCTATTACAGGGAGGCATGCTTACTTTTTTTGGAGGAATACTTGGACTAGTATTAGGAATAATTGTAGTGTTAATACAACAGCATTTCAAATTAATTATGATTACCGAAAGTTTACCCTATCCAATTATTTTTAATTTCCAAAATGTACTACTTGTTTTTGGAACTATTGTCACACTTGGCCTTATGTCTAGTATTATTGCAAGCAGTCGCATTTCTAAAAAATTATTAGACTAAGCGAATTGAAAATCAGCATAAACCTCCCTAATCTCTTCTAAAACCTTGTATAAAGCTTCAGCCGTATCAAGTGTTACTAGTTTAAATCGGAACTCTTTAAAGTTAGAAACCCCTTTAAAGTAATTGGTATAGTGACGCCTCATTTCAACGATCCCCAATCGCTCTCCTTTCCAATCCATTGACCATGTAAGGTGATTCCTTGCGGCTTCTATACGATCCATCATTGTGGGTTGTGGTAAATGTTGCCCTGTTTTAAAATAATGTTTGATTTCATTAAATATCCAAGGATAACCTATTGCAGCCCTGCCAATCATCATGCCATCTAAGCCATATTTATTTTTATATTCTAATGCTTTTTCAGGAGAATCAATATCACCATTTCCAAATATAGGCATAGTAATCCTTTGATTGTTTTTTACCCGTGCAATGTGTGACCAATCAGCGCTACCTTTATACATTTGCGCTCGAGTTCTAGCGTGTACCGTTAATGCCTGCACACCAATATCTTGAAGTCTTTCGGCGACTTCGTCAATATTTATAGAATTTTCATCCCACCCCAGGCGGGTTTTCACGGTTACTGGCAAATTGGTGCCTTTGATTACAGCTTTAGTTAATCGAACCATTAAATCAACATCTTTTAAAACTCCCGCTCCAGCCCCTTTACAAACTACTTTCTTAACCGGACAACCAAAATTAATGTCAACTAAATCGGGACGAACGGCGTCAACTATTCTAGAAGACATTTCCATTGCATCTTCATCGCCCCCAAAAATTTGAATCCCAACAGGCCGCTCATAATCAAAAATATCCAACTTCATGCGACTTTTAATTGCATCTCGGATAAGCCCTTCTGATGAAATAAATTCAGAGTACATCAAATCTGCACCATGCAATTTGCACAACCTTCTGAATGGGGGATCACTTACATCTTCCATTGGAGCAAGTAAAAGAGGAAAATCAGGTAAAATAATGTTGCCAATTTTTGGCATGATTGTATATTTTTTTCAAAAATACTAAAGAATGTTGAATACTGAATGTTGAATTCCATATTTAAGACTGTATTTTGATCATTCAACAATAGTTAAACGGGGATCTTCATTCAAAAACTTTGCCTTATATTTGCGCTTGAAATGGTGTCGTTTTGCCAAAAATTGTTAGTTTAAAAGATGAAGAATATAAGAAATTTTTGCATTATTGCTCATATTGATCACGGGAAAAGCACCCTTGCAGATCGACTTCTTGGTGCTACACAAACTGTTACAGCACGCGAAGAAAAAGCACAATTGCTTGACAATATGGATTTAGAGCGTGAGCGTGGCATAACGATAAAAAGTCACGCTATACAAATGGAATATAAATATAAAGGAGAAGATTATATTCTGAACCTTATTGATACTCCGGGCCATGTTGATTTTTCGTATGAAGTTTCACGTTCTATTGCTGCTTGTGAAGGGGCGTTGTTGATCGTGGATGCGGCACAAAGTATTCAGGCACAAACGATTTCAAATTTATACTTGGCCTTAGAAAACGATCTAGAAATTATTCCCGTTTTAAATAAAGTTGATTTGCCAAGCGCCAATCCAGAAGAAGTTAGCGACGATATTATAGATTTATTGGGATGCAAATTAGAGGATATTATTCACGCTTCAGGAAAAACTGGATTTGGCGTTGAAAATATATTAAGTGCTATTATTGAAAAAATTCCGGCTCCTAAAGGTGTAAAAGACGAACCTTTACAGGCTTTGATATTTGACTCCCATTACAATCCGTTTCGGGGCATTGAAGTAATTTTTCGTGTGAAAAATGGAGAAATAAAAAAAGGACAAAAAATCAAATTTATGGCGACCGGCAACGAATATTTTGCTGATGAGGTTGGTACGTTAAAACTAAATCAAGTTCCCAAAGACGTTATTTCTACTGGCGATGTTGGTTATTTAATTTCCGGAATTAAAGAGGCAAAAGAGGTAAAAGTTGGTGACACCTTAACGGATGCAAAAACGCCCACAACAAATATGATAACTGGATTTGAAGATGTAAAACCAATGGTTTTTGCAGGAATTTATCCAGTAGACACTGAAGATTATGAAGATTTACGTTCTTCAATGGAAAAATTACAATTAAACGATGCCTCATTAGTTTTTACCCCTGAGAGTTCGGCTGCTTTGGGATTCGGGTTTCGTTGTGGATTCCTTGGAATGTTACATATGGAGATAATTCAAGAAAGATTAGAACGTGAATTTGACATGACTGTTATTACAACAGTTCCAAACGTTTCCTATTTGGCCTACACCAAAAAAGAACCCGAAAAAGGGATGATAGTAAATAATCCAACGGATTTGCCAGAGCCATCAAAAATGGAGCGAGTTGAGGAACCATTTATTAAAGCAACAATTATTACAAAAGCTGATTTTGTGGGTAATGTTATGAGTTTATGTATTGAAAAAAGAGGAATTATAACCAACCAAACCTATTTAACTACAGAAAGAGTAGAATTAAATTTTGATATGCCGCTTGCCGAAATTGTATTCGATTTTTACGATAGATTGAAAACCGTTTCGAAAGGATATGCCTCGTTTGATTATTCTCCAATTGGAATGCGAACTTCAAAATTAGTGAAACTAGACGTTTTATTAAACGCACAATCAGTGGATGCGCTTTCGGCTTTGATTCATGAAAGTAATGCATTTCACATTGGTAAAAAAATGTGTGAGAAATTAAGAGAGTTAATTCCAAGACAACAGTTTGATATTCCTATTCAAGCTGCAATTGGAGCTAAAATCATAGCGCGAGAAACCATTAAGGCTTTAAGAAAAGACGTTACCGCTAAATGTTATGGTGGTGATATTTCGCGGAAGCGTAAGCTTTTAGAAAAACAGAAAAAAGGAAAGAAACGTATGCGTTTAGTAGGAAATGTTGAGATTCCGCAAGAAGCGTTTATGGCTGTTTTGAAACTGAACGACTAAATATTCCGAATTTATATTGAGTTTGTTTCTTGTTGTTTTAATTGTGTAAATAAAAAAAGGGATGCTAAAACCACCCCTTTTGTACTTTATAACTTCCTCCTATTATCGTCAGATTGCGTATCAATTAACTTATTATAGGGGTCAACACCAACTACGGTTGGCTTTTCATTTATAATAATAGAAATTGAATTGTCGATTTTATTAATTTTTATTTTCTTTAAATACAATTCTTTATCCGATTTTTTTCCTTTTTTAGTTTGCTCACTAAAAATACCTATTTCAACATAATCAGCTAAAGGATATGATTCTATTGCAAACGAATCTCCCTTTTTAATATAGGAAAGTGTTTTACCATTTTTGTCTTTATAAATTCGTTTTCCGGTATCATCGGCTTTGTATTTTGAAACTTGAAACTCAATGTAAACCTGGTATTTTCCGTTAGAAAGTTTTTTAGATGTGGCTTTGCTCACTTTGTTGTCATACAACGTAATGGTTTCAAACATGTCGTTAATTACATAGTGCAAACTATCCGGTGTTACGGCTTTCAATTGGGCTACAAGCTCAATAGAATTAGTATAAGGCGCTTCTTGATATGCGACTTTTTTAATATACTCTTTGAGAGCATCGTTCATTTTTTTCTCTCCAATAAAATCACTCAAAGCATATAAAACCAAAGAGCCTTTATTGTAATGAATGTATTGTTGGTTTTCATTAAACATTAACGGTTGTTCTTTTTTGCTTTCAAAAGTTCTTCCTTGAAGGTAACTGTCTAAAGCATCTTTTAAGAATTTGCGCATTTGCGATTTTCCATAGGTATGTTCTAAGACTTTTAGCGAACTATATTCTGAAAGACTTTCAGATAAAAGTGTTGCCCCTTGCACGTTAGCTCCAATAACTTGATGTGCCCACCATTGATGTGCGATTTCATGTGAAGTTACCGAAAAAGGATAATCAACTGCGTCTGGATTTTCATCATCTACAGCAGCTATAAATCCTATAGCTTCAGAAAATGGGATTGTGTTAGCAAAAGACTGTGCAAATCCACCACCAGTCTTAGGAAACTCAATGATACGAAGCTGTTTGTGTTGGTACGGACTAAAATTATTAGTATAATAATCCAATGATTTTTTAGCGGCCAATATCATTCTGCCCAAATTGTATTCATGCCCTTTGTGATAATAAATTTCGATGTTTACATTTTTCCATTTGTCTTTTTTAACTTCATATTTAGCAGAATTGAATGCATAAAAGTTTAGCATTTTTCTGTCCATTTTATAATGAAAATAATTTCTGCCATCTTTACACCATTTTTTTGTTAAATATCCTGGCGCAATGGCAGTTTGATCCCCGGCTGTGCTTACAGTTGTTTCAAACGTAATCCAATCGGCATCATTACTAATGTACGTATTCTTTCTGGCGATACTATCCATTGGAGATGCCATTCGGTTTTTTGGTTTTAAACCATATTTTTTTCTAACATCGTCATCGGTAAGTTCGCCTTGGTCTGAATAACCTATAGAAGGAAACATGGAATTGTTCAAGAACGTTCCGTTATAAATTACTGGAGAATTATCATTAAATAAATCATTTGGTATATTTTTAACTGTAAAGCTCATTTGAATAGAATCCCCTGGTATTAGTGGTTTTTCTAATCGATAGATATCAAAATTCATGATGGTGTCTTTGGAAACTAATTTTGTTTTAACTTCAAATGTCACTTTAGTTTCTTCGCTATGGTTTACAAAGATAGAATCTATGGATTGAGCCGTTTTATTCTTTAATGTATAGCTGCCATTAGCTACGAAATTTCGCTCCTCTGGGAACAAATCCATATTTACTTTAACATCTATAATTCTGGGCTGGGCTTTATTTTCATACTTTTTATACTTCTTTTCCCATTGTGCCATTTCTTGCTCTTGTTCTTTGCTCGATTTATTCAATTTTGCAATATTATCTTCATAATAAATAGCAGATCCGATTCCTAAAAATACAAAAAATGAAAGCGTCGCAGGAATCGCGATTTGCATTTTAATACGATTTTTAGCAGCTACAAAACGTGCTTTTACGGATTGCCCTAATCCTCTTGTCCAAAACAATAAGGACATAGCGAACAACACTAGGCCTAATGCCAACCAATAAAATTTATATAAATAGTAATATTTTAAACCATGTCCGTAGCCATTCATATCTGAATAATCAAAACTAGGGTCACTATTGAATTGGTAAATTTGTTGTTCTACGCCAATAGCGGGTAAAAAGTTTAATCCTATCGAAAGTATCAAAAGCACAAAGAAACCTAACAAATAATTTTTGAATAGCGTTTGAATAAAAACTGATAAAAGTGCCCAAATGATGCAATGAATTAATCTAATACCATACAATTCAAACAAATAATGACCAATTTCAAAATTATAATACCCTTTGTAAATTTGAAATAAAATGCCCGATATCATAATAACGGACAACAATACTATTTGCATTTTTACTATTGCTATAAATTTTGAAAACAATAAAACCCAATTTGGTGTAGGCGTTACATCTATCAAATGGTTCATTCTAGCAGTTGCACTACGATGTATTAAAATTCCAGCGAAAAGAAAAGTCAACAAATTTATAAACAAACTAAATGTAGTTCCTGGAATTTGCAACATTTGCCAAGTAACTGGATACGTTTCCGTTCCAAAAAACTGACCGGCTGATAAGGAAGTGATTAAGATAAAGAGCATTCCAACAATAACAATACTAATGAAAACCCAGTTTTTGACAATGAATTTAAAATCAACATTAGACAAACTCCAAGCTGTTTTGATGTTTTGCTTTGTTGAAAAATCAAAGTTGATGTGTGGAAGATTTATTTTTGTAATTCCACCGAAATTATTTTTTGTTACTCGCTCGTTATTTTTGCTTTGCCCTAGTGTTAAAGCGGTTTGTGTAAACGAAAAATAGCGATACATTAGTAGTAAAATCAAGCTAGAAATCCCCAACCAAATAAGACGATTGTATAGCACCACACCAGTATAAGGCAATAGGTTATCATTTTTTTCATACACCGTCCAATATTTAGTATAATAATCTAAGGCATCCAAACCAAAAGGTTCAAAAAGTGCCACTAGGTATCGGTTGTCGGCATCTTGAGTAAAGCTACTAATGATACTTTGAACAAAGAGTAATAAAATAACCGTTATAAATCCAACTGAAATATTTCTTGTGATAGTTACCATTGAAAACACAATAACTCCATAAAAAATTAGATTCGGTATAATAAAGATGAGATAACTTTGAATGTAAGCTATAAAACGATGAGGTCCCAATAAATCGGGATTAACGCCAGGTAAAAAAGACGCTAAAAAAGCCCCCAATCCAACAAACAAAGTGATAATAATAACCACCAATAAAGAACTTAAAAACTTGCTCATTAGATAATCCCATTTCGAAAACGGATACGAAAATAAAATGGTGTGCATGTTGTATTTAAAATCCCTGTAAACGGAAGCGCCAATAATTGAGGGTAATAAGAAATAAATGAAAACCGATAATCCGTTCAACATTCCGTTTAAAGCGATGGGCGAGTTTGCCATAGCATTTGAAGAGGTAGTCGTTTTAAAACTGTCAAAAATCCCTAAACTACTACCCATTAAGAGTAACGAAAGACCAAAAAAGATGGCTACATAGATATAAAAAGCGGGGTTTTTCAACCACCTTTTTAACTCGAAGGTAAAAATAGTTCCAAACATATTATTGGTCGTTTTTTAGTGCCACAAAATACACGTCTTCCAACTGTGGTTCGGCAGCAGAGAAACTATCTTTTGGCTTTTCTATACTGAAAACTCTAATGTTCAATGTATTATCCTGATTATAATTCGAAGAAATAATATTGAACTCTTTTTCGTTTTGTTCTAGTGTTTCCCTGGTGATAATTTTGGTCCAAATTTGTCCTTTTAATGCATCCGTAGCCGCTTTTGGAGTGCTTTGGTTTAAAATTTTCCCGCCGTTTAAAATGGCCATTTCATGGCATAACTCTTTTACGTCATCAACTATGTGCGTTGAAAATATTACAGTATGATTGGTGCCAATTTCGCGCAACACATTCAAAAAACGGTGTCTTTCTGCTGGATCTAACCCTGCAGTTGGTTCGTCAACAATAATTAACTTCGGATTATTTAAAAGTAGTTGTGCAATACCAAAACGTTGTTTCATTCCGCCTGAGTAACCATTTACATTTTTCGTTCTTACATCATATAAATTGGTCACTTCTAAAACCTGTTTTACAATAGCTTTTCTGTCTTTATTAGATGAAATACCTTTTAATCTTGCAAAATAATCTAATAAATTTTCGGCAGACATGTTTGGATAAACCCCAAATTCTTGCGGCAAATAACCCAAAATTTTTCTTAACTCCATTTGATTTTCCAGCACATTGATTCCGTCAAATTCTATAGAACCTGAATCTGGTTTTTGGAGGGTTGCAATGGTTCTCATTAAACTTGATTTTCCTGCTCCATTTGGCCCTAAAAGCCCAAACATTCCCGAACCAATTTCAAGATTTAAATTATCTAAGGCCTTCACGCCATTACTATAGGTCTTGCTTAAATTATTAATTTGAAGTTTCATAATGTGCTTTTATAAATTTTATTGTTAACTATTTGTCTTTTGAATGAATAATTATTACAAAGAAATGGTATTTTTCTAAAATAAATTAATCTAAAAGGAATAATTCGAAAAAACCTAAATTAAAAACTTTGTACCTTTGCCGTACAAAATTTAACCTCTTAAATGAAGCGTTTACTTCGTCTTATACAAAACCATGCTAGAAGAAAAAAATCCACAACGAACTGCATTATCACAATTGGGTGAATTTGGTTTGATTGACCATTTGACAAAAAACTTTGATGTAAAACAACCCTCTACTTTAAAAGGTATTGGCGATGATGCCGCTGTATTAGATTTTCCTGCTAAAAAAATTGTGGTTTCTACCGATTTACTAATTGAGGGAGTACATTTTGACTTGTCTTATATGCCTTTGCGCCATCTAGGATATAAAGCCGTTGTAGTAAATCTGTCTGATATTTGTGCGATGAATGCAAAACCAACTCAAATTACTGTTTCGGTTGCAGTTTCTAATCGTTTCCCATTAGAAGCTCTCGAGGAATTATTTGATGGAATTACTCATGCTTCTAAATTTTATAATGTTGATGTAATCGGTGGCGATACCACTTCCTCTCAAAAAGGATTAATTATCTCTATTACAGCAATAGGCGAAGCAAATTCAGAAGATATTGTATACAGAAATGGTGCAAATGATGGTGATTTACTGGTTGTAACTGGCGATTTAGGTTCCGCTTATATGGGATTACAAGTTTTAGAAAGAGAAAAACAAGTATTTCAGGTTAATCCAAATAATCAACCCGATTTAGATGGTTATACCTATTTAATTGAACGGCAATTAAAGCCAGAAGCTAGAGTTGACATTAAAGATTTACTTTCAAAACTGGAAGTAAAACCAACGGCTATGATTGATATATCTGATGGGTTATCTTCTGAGATTATTCATATTTGTAAACAATCAAAAGTAGGGTGTAATTTATATGAGGATAAAATTCCTATTGATCCCGAATTTATAAATGTTTGTGAAGAGTTTAATATAGATAGTACAACAATTGCAATTAACGGCGGTGAGGACTATGAGTTACTTTTTACGATTGCATTAGATGACTTTGATAAAATTAAAGCTAATCCAAATTTTACTGTTGTTGGGCATTTGACTCAAGAGAGCGAAGGAATACACTTAATAACAAGAGCTAATACCAAAATCCCTTTAAAGGCAAGGGGTTGGGATGGAATGAAAGAAGAATGATGTTAGAGATATAAAAGGCAAAATTAAATAACCCCTTTAATTTTAGCTTCATTTATTAGATCAATATCCTCATCAGCTTTTACTTCAAGGACATCTTTTATATTAATTTTTCGTTTTTCTATAGCGCTGATAGACAGAGGAATATACTGCGGCAAATCTGCTGTTTTGACTCCTTTAGACAAATGAAACAAAATTTGCTTGTCAAAAGCATCTAATTCAATATTATTGTATTGGACCTGACCAACTAATTTTATTACGGTTTGACTATAATATTTTTCACTATTAATGATCTTATCAAAGGCAAAAATTAGTTCATCAAAAGTTAGGTCATTTTTAATAATCAATCCATTAGGATTGATATTTTTAATAATGTTATTGATTTTTAATAATTCCGTGTGCATAGTTAATAGGATCACTTTACAATTTGGCATTACCTTTTTAATAAAAGTTGCTAAATCTTCCCCTGAATAAATTTCTTTTTCAGTAAATTCAGGCATACTGATATCAAAAAAAGCAACATCAAAATGGCTTTTAGCCTCATCAATATTCTCATATCCAGATTGACAGTTGTTGGCCTGAGTAACTGTAAAGTCATATCCTTGTTGACTAAACTTTTCTAAAGCATTTTTATAAGCTTGTATGATAAACGGGTGGTCATCAACTATTAGAATATTCATTTTTTTTGTCATGCTTTGCTTTCTATTAGTTGAATAGTATTTATAGGAATCTGAATCTCTATTCTAGTGCCTTCTCCCTTTGCTGAAATGATTTCAATTTTGCCTTGACAGTCGCTAGTTCTGGTGATCATGTTTTGCATTCCAATCCCTTTGCTCTTTTTATTCACATCAAAACCAATCCCGTCATCTTTTAAAAGAAATGCAACATTTTCTGTGTTTCCAGTAATTTCGATAGTAATATTTTTTGCAGTTGCATATTTATTTATATTTTGCAAACCCTCTTGTAATATTCTGTACATATTAATTTTTATGGCATTTTCTATTTTATCCCAGTTAATTGAGGGATCTATATGATATATTACTTCAGAATCGTGAAAAGATTTTTGTTCTTCAAGTAGATTGTGAACAATTGAGACAAAGTTATTAATTAAAACTAGTTTTTCTCTATTCAAATCATGTGAAATTTCACGAATATCTTGTTCAATGATTTTTAATTCATTTAACAATTCAGCTCTTTTAGTGGCTGCATCAGCATCGGTATTTGAATTTAAGCTATCAAGGTTTAACCGCAGGCCAAACATTCGGCCAAGAACACCATCATGGAGATCTTGGGCCAACCGTTTTTTTTCTTTATAGCGACTTTCATCAATAATAGATTGTTGTAACATCATCAAATTAAATATTTCTTCGTTCGCTTTTTGTTGGGTTTGCTTAAATAATAATTCTCTTGTTTTAGCTCGCTGTGCTCTTACTATAAATAATAAAGAAACCAAAATAAAAGTTATGGCAAAACCATAAAGAAGGTTTCTGTTTTTGTCTTCTAATACATCCTTTTCTTGAATTATTTCTTGCGTCCCAAACTGAATTCTTGCAAATCTGTCTTTTGAATTTCTTTCAACAATCTGAAGACTATCCGATATTTTTAAATAATCCTCGGAATATTTAGATGCATTTGTGTTGTCAACTACTGATCCCTGTTTTAAGGAAAAAAGTATATCGATAGGATTTTTATTAATACTTGATAAATCTAGAGCCCTGTTTGCATACTCAAGCGCCTTATCTTTTAAGTTTAAATAATAATAATATTCAGAAATATGTATATAACTAATAATAATTGCTGAACTATCATTTGTTTTTTTTCTAATTGCTAAAGATTCAAAAAATAAATTAGGTAAAGAAGTTAAATCATTTATTTTCAACTTTGAATAGGCCTTGTTGTCAATTATATTAGAATAGACATCTGGTAGTTTTACTTTCAACGTGATGTCTTTAAGGGATTTGTCAAAATATTTTATGGCCTGATTGTGATTTTTTAAATTTTGATATACCAATCCAATATTACTTAGGCAAATTGCCTCTTCATGAAAGTTATTTGCAATTTCATTTTTCTTTATTTCAATAAGAGCTTTATTGAAATAGTTAATAGATTCATTATAATCCTTTAGTTGGTTTGAATTTAAGCCAAGTTGATTTAAAATATTATAACGCATTATTTTATCAGATGTCTTTTTATTTGCAACAAGAGATTTTGAAAGACTTAAATCTGATCCAAGATAATCGCCGGCATAAAATTGAATTATCCCTTTCTTTAATAGAATAGTTGAATAACCTTCATAATCTCTAAGTTGTTCATAAATTTTTTCTGATTTAGTGTAATAATAAAAAGAACTATCAATCACTTTTACTTGTTCAAAATAATTTCCGAATGATCTATAAGACTTCGCTAAATTAATAATGTCAGCTGAAGCTATAGAATTTTTCTTCAATAGCTCGGCAGCAATTTTATAATTTTCCCATAACCCATTATCATAATATTTAGTAATTAAATCATAATTTAATTCTCTTAAAGATAATGTGTTAGAAGAATTTTGAATGATTGATTTAACTTTATTCAGATACTTTATTTTTTCTTTTAGTGAAGTTTTATTTTTTTCTGACTTGGCAAACCAATATTTGACACTATCAATTGCAATATTTTCTGATTTAAAAGTACTATTGTCCTTCGAACATGAGGTTAGTATAACACAAAAAAATAATATAGAATAAATATTTTTCAAATAGAAATATTGAGTTAAATTGAAGAAAAACAAATTTATAAAAAAAAGCTATCACAATGTGATAGCTTTTAAATATAAATTGAAAATATTACTTATTGTCCTATTGGTCTGCTTGATCCTCTACCTCCAATTTCGAATTGTCCTATTGGTCGACTTGAACCTCTACCTCCAATTTCAAATTGTCCTATTGGACGGCTTGATCCTCTACCTCCAATTTCAAATTGTTCTGTAGGTATACTTGATACTCTATTCATTGTATGCGTAGGAGTGGTAAATGATGTGACTACTAGTAATAAGGCTAATAATCCAATTGTTGATGCTAATTTTTTCATAATTTGAGACTTTATGTATTGTTATTAAATTTTACATTTAGTTAAAGTGATAATCCATTATTAATAATGATTGTAGACACTTTAACGATGTAAAACTAAACAGCTAGTCTCTACTAACGCCTATCAATTGTAGTGTATATGGTAGAATGATACCGTTTGTTAGTAAATGATATTAAAATCTGGGTAGATGGGTTTTAAGAAAATTGAATTTTTAAAATAGCCGGAACTATTTGTGTTAATTCAAATCTCCTATGGCGGGCATTAAAGAATTAACAAATAGTTGATAAACATAAGCACATCTATGATCTTGCTGTAAAAGGAATTGTAATGTTAATGGATGTGTTTCTCTTTTTGGATTTAATATTAAGCTCTCCGCTCAAAGATTCAACGCGCTTTCGAATATTCTTTAAGCCAATGCCATCATTATTTGTTTTCACATTAAATCCTATTCCGTCATCAGAAATAGACATGCAAATATTGGAATCGCACAAAATTAAATCAATCCGTATATTTTTAGCATCTGCATGTTTATCTATATTGTGACACGCTTCTTGAATGATTCTATATAAATTCATTTTTATCCCACTTGAAACGAGGTTCCAATCAATAGCATCATCATATTCAAATACACACTTTAATCCTGTTGAAGATTTGTACCCCATTATAAAGTTTTCCAAAAGGGCAATAAAACTGGAATTTTCCTTAAAAACATCTGTGTTTAGGTTGTGGGCAATGTTTCTAATTTCCTGTTCAAT
>CAMDSN010000023.1 GCA_945907225.1 Flavobacterium psychrophilum
CATTATCAAAGTTATTAAGAATAATATTGACAACTAAAATAAAAAGATAATTTAAAAATAGTTAAGATAGAAAATCAAAATGCAAGCTATTTTGAGATGGTAAATAATTGAAATTAAAAAATTAAATCCAACAAATAAGTGAATAATACAACTAATGGTCCAGAAGAAATTGGAACCTTACTGTCTTTAAAAAAAAGATAATTATAAATCAAAAAAATAGAAAGTAAATGCTAAACATTAAAACGGAAATGCATAACATCACCATCTTTAACTATATACTCTTTTCCTTCCACTCTTAATTTACCCGCTTCTTTTACTTTGGCTTCTGATCCGAAACTAGAAAAATCCTCAAATGAAATAACTTCGGCTCTAATAAACCCTTTTTCAAAATCGGTGTGAATTACACCAGCAGCTTTAGGAGCTGTATCGCCTATATTTATAGTCCAAGCGCGAACTTCTTTTACACCTGCGGTAAAATAGGTTTGTTGTTTTAATAATTTGTAGGCCCCACGAATTAAAACAGCAGATCCGGGCTCTTTTAGACCTAAATCTTCTAAAAACATTTGGCGCTCCTCATATGTTTCTAATTCGGTAATATCGGCTTCTGTACCCACCGCTAAAACAATAACTTCTGCATTTTCATCTTTCACTAATTCTCTAACTTGATCAACATATTTATTTCCGTTTACCGCTGAGGCTTCATCAACATTACAAACATAAAGGACAGGTTTATTTGTAATTAGCTGAAAATCCTCTAATAATATTTCTTCGTCATTATTTTGAGCTGTTACCGTTCGTGCCGATTTTGCTTGTAAAAGATTTTCTCGTATTCTATCTAATAAAGATTTTTCTGTTTGCGCTTCTTTATTTCCTGTTTTTGCAGCGCGATTTACCTTTTCCAAACGTTTTTCAACGGTTTCTAAATCTTTCAACTGCAATTCTATATCTATGGTTTCCTTATCTCTAATGGGGTTCACATTACCGTCAACATGAATAATATTATCATTATCAAAACAACGCAACACATGAATAATAGCGTTACATTCTCGAATATTAGCTAAAAATTGATTTCCTAAACCCTCCCCTTTGCTGGCCCCTTTTACCAAACCAGCTATATCTACAATATCAACTGTTGCCATTTGAACCCGTTCTGGCTTTACTAATTCCTCTAATCTATTAATGCGCTGATCGGGTACATTTACCACACCAATATTAGGCTCTATTGTGCAAAATGGGAAATTAGCACTTTGCGCCTTTGCGTTCGACAAACAATTAAATAATGTTGATTTTCCGACGTTTGGTAATCCTACAATTCCTGCCTTCATTTTATTAGAAAGTTAATTATCTTATTAGTTGATCTTAAAAAGTTTGCAAATATAAGTTTTAAATCGGTTCATTATTAGTAAAAAAAATAGAATTTAATAGCTCCCACTTTGGCTCAATAAACTAGATAACTTAAAATGAATTTGGGAGTAAAATTGGCTGTAACTTTACTAAAATTAGTATATTTGAGGGCTTGTAAAACACTCTAAATGAAACCTTTTTTCTATACTTTTTTACTCGTATTTACTTGCTTTGTATTCGCACAACAACCAGCCAAACCGAGTTCAGTTGATTTATACAATCAATTAAAGAAACTAAATTTCCTTGGCTCTGTCTTGTATGTAGCGGCACATCCAGATGATGAAAATACGCGTTTAATTTCTCATTTATCAAATGATGTAAATGCACGAACAGCCTATTTATCGCTGACTAGAGGTGATGGAGGTCAAAATTTAATAGGACCCGAATTGAGAGAGGAACTAGGTGTCATCAGAACCCAAGAACTTATTGAGGCTAGAAAAATAGATGGTGGAATTCAATTCTTTACACGCGCCAATGATTTTGGTTATTCTAAAAATCCGGATGAAACTTTGCAAGTTTGGAATAAAGATCAAGTATTAAGTGATATGGTTTGGGTTATTCGAAAATTTCAGCCCGATATAATTATTAATCGCTTCGACCATAGAACTCCAGGAACCACTCATGGTCACCATACATCTTCAGCACTACTTAGTATGGAGGCTTTTGAAAAAGCAAATGATGTGAATTACCAATCCAATCAGTTAAACTATGTTTCAGTATTTGAACCTAAACGATTGTTTTTTAATACCTCGTGGTGGTTTTATGGGAGTAAAGAAAAGTTTGAAGCGGCCGATAAAAGTAAATTATTTAAAATTCCTGTTGGCACTTATTATAATTTATTAGGAAAATCAAACCAAGAAATTGCAGCTTTGAGTCGCAGTTGTCACCAATCACAAGGCTTTGGAACTTCGGGCACGCGTGGAGAAGAAGATGAATATGTTGAGTTTTTACTCGGAGATTTTCCGAAAGAGAAATCGTCTATATTTAATGGAATTGACACTAGTTGGAACCGAATCAAAGATGGAAAATTGATAGGCGATTTGGTAACTACAATCATAAACGAATTTGATTTTATAAATCCGACAGCCTCTATTCCTAATTTATTGATTATCTATTCAATGGTTGAAAAAATTGAAAATCAGCATTGGAAAAACATCAAGCTAGAAGAAATAAAGAAATTGATATTGGGTTGTGCGGGAGTCTATTTTGAAGCCGTAGCTGAATTGCAAGAAGTTACTCCAAATACCAATTTAAAGATCAAGGTAGAAATTGTCAATCGAAGTCCAATTAACATTAAATTAAATGGTTTGGAAACTCTTCCTTTTGGTATGTCTGAAAAGGAAACAATCGCTGATTTAAAAACTAACCGCACCTTTTTTAAAAATATAGAAGTAAAAATTCCAGAGAAGATTAAGTATACAAATCCTTATTGGTTAAATGAAAAAGGAACCGAAGGAATGTATATTGTAAATGAGCAAGAAAATATTGGGCAGCCCGATGTGATTAGAAATCTTAAAGTTGTTGCTTGGTTGTCTATTAATAATGTTGAAATACCCTTTGAGCGAAATATAGTTTACAAGTACAATGACGATGTGAAAGGCGAAGTTTATCAGCCCCTCGATATTGTTCCGAAAGTAACTTCTTATTTTTCTGAAAAAGTATACGTATTTAACAATGGTAATCCTAAAACAATTTCTGTTAAAGTAAAAGCTGGAATAGATGCATGTGTTGGCGAAGTGAAATTAAATTTACCTTCTGATTGGAAAGTAAGCCCATCAAATATTTCATTTATTATTGATAAAAAAAACCAAGAATTTAGTGCTGATTTTAATGTTACTGCTTCAGAGCAATTTCTTGAAGCGAATATCTCGTCAAGTGTTACCGTTAATGGAGAAATTTTTAATGGAAACAAAATCGACATTGATTATCCACACATACAAAAACAAATGGTATTGAAAACTGCAGAAGCCAAAGCAATCCGTTTAAAACTAAAATCAAAGGGGGATAAAATTGCATACATAATGGGTGCTGGCGATCAAGTTCCTAACAGTTTAATACAAATGGGATACCTGGTTGACATCATTAAGGCTGAAGCTATCACTGAAGAAAATCTTAAAAGCTATGATGTTGTTATTACTGGAATTAGAGCCTACAATCTAATTAAATTATTGGCCACCAAACAAACCACTTTGTTTGATTTTGTGAAAAACGGAAAAACAATGATTGTTCAGTACAATACAATTGATGATTTAGTCACTAATGAAATTGCTCCCTACCCCTTAAAAATATCCAGAGATCGTGTTACAGAGGAAAATGCCGCCGTTATGTTTTTGAATCCAAATCACAGAGTTTTAAATTTTCCAAATAAAATAACTGAAGAAGATTTTAAAAATTGGAAACAAGAGCAAGGGCTT
The DNA here is from genome assembly GCA_945907225.1 of Flavobacterium psychrophilum. Taxonomy (GTDB): domain Bacteria; phylum Bacteroidota; class Bacteroidia; order Flavobacteriales; family Flavobacteriaceae; genus Flavobacterium; species Flavobacterium psychrophilum_Q. The sequence goes on from CAMDSN010000023.1 coordinate 3,819, forward strand.
TATTACCCAAATGAATGGGATGTTAGCTTCACTCCTATTCTATCCTCTAATGACCGTGGAGAAATTCCCAAAAAAGGGTCATTATTAATTGCTAAATATGGGAAAGGCCATTATGTTTACACAGGATTAAGTTTTTTTAGAGAATTGCCCGAGGGAGTGATTGGGGCTTATAGATTAATTGCAAATATTATAGCTTTAGGACAGTAAATATGAAAAATAGAAAAACAATATGGAAAAATAGTTATACATGGGTTCTGGTCATGAATGCCATATATATTTTTATTTTTTTTATTTTAATGCAATTATACTTTTAGCATGCAACAACTCGATTGGATTATTTTATCAGTAACACTACTTTTTATTGTTTTCTATGGCGTTTATAAGACAAAAGGAAGTGCAAATGTAGAAGAATACATTTTAGGTAATAAAGAAACACCTTGGTGGACCGTTGGACTATCTGTCATGGCAACCCAAGCAAGCGCTATTACATTTTTATCAACTCCAGGTCAAGCTTATCATGACGGAATGGGTTTCGTCCAATTCTATTTTGGTCTTCCCATAGCAATGGTACTAATTTCGGTAACTTTCATACCAATTTATTATAGATTAAAAGTGTTTACTGCCTACGAATTTCTTGAACAACGATTCGATTTAAAAACACGTTCTTTTACAGCAATTTTATTTTTAATTCAGCGTGGCTTGGGAACAGGTATAACAATTTATGCTCCATCAATAATTCTTTCTTCAATATTAGGATGGAATCTAACAGTTTTAAATATAATAATTGGAATTTTAGTTATAATATACACTTTTACCGGAGGAACGAAGGCCGTAAATGTTACCCAAAAGCAACAAATGTTTATTATCATGTCTGGAATGTTTTTAACATTTTTTCTTATACTCCATTTACTTCCCAACGACATGACTTTCTCCAATGCACTTCATATTGCAGGTGCAAATGACAAAATGAATATCCTAGATTTCTCGTTTGATCTTGAAAATCGTTATACATTTTGGAGTGGAATTACAGGCGGATTTTTCTTGATGTTATCTTATTTTGGCACCGATCAATCTCAGGTGGGGAGATATTTGTCCGGAAAATCCATCAAAGAAAGTCAGATGGGTTTGATAATGAATGGTTTTTTAAAAGTGCCAATGCAATTTTTTATTTTACTAACTGGTGTAATGGTGTTTGTTTTTTTTCAATTTAATCCGGTACCACTCCATTTTAATCCAGTAAATAAAGAAGCTATTGAAAAATCTATATACGCTGAAAAGTACAATGCACTTGAACAAAAACTTGCAATACTATCAGAAGAAAAAAAGGAATATAATCTTTTATACATTGATCACTTAAACCAAAATTTTGACAATCCCATTTTAAGAAAAAAATTAATCTCATTATCCGAAAAAGAAAAAGATTTGCATGAGGAAGCAAAACAAATCATAACTAAAGTGGACAAAAAAGCAGAAACAAATGATAAGGATTATGTCTTTATCTATTTTATTCTAAATTATTTGCCAACGGGATTAATAGGCCTTTTATTAGCTGTGATTTTATCAGCAGCTATGTCATCATCAGCTTCCGGATTAACCGCACTCGCATCTACCACAGCTATTGATATTTACAAAAGAAACGTAAAAACCGAAAAATCCGATAAACATTATGTTAATGCCACCAAATACTTTACTTTACTTTGGGGCGTTATTGCGGTAGGATTTGCTTGTGTAGGAACGCTTTTTGAAAACCTTATTCAGTTGGTTAATATTGTGGGATCTATATTTTACGGAACAGTACTTGGCGTATTTTTAGTGGGCTTTTATTTTAAATTTATAAAAGCAAACGCTATTTTCTATAGCGCAGTAATTAGTCAATTATCCATTTTTATTATCTACTACTACACCATACATATTTATCCTACAGGTGAAGAAAAATTAGGCTACTTATGGCTCAATTTTATTGGCTCAATTATGACGATTGTATTAGGACTTATTATTCAAATTTTATTCAAATTAAAACCAAAACAGTTATAAAAAAACCACGATTTCATTTAAATAAAATCGTGGTAATTTGAATTTAAAAAATAAAAATTATTTTTTACTCCATTCCTTTATGCTGTCATTATTCATTTTTATATAATCATTATTTTTTGCTTTTTCAGCAGCAGCTAATGATAATCTAGCAGTCTCAATAGCCGCAGATTTGTCCCCTGACTTGGCCTGGATTAAAGATTTTTGGCGTAAGTACCAAAAAGGAATATCTTTCCCATCCTCAATCAAATCAATAGCTTTGTTTATATATTCTAGTGCTTTTGTGATATCGCCATTAGATTGAAGAAAATACATAGCCGATGAATAATAATCGGCAGCAGTTGGACCTGCTAAAGTTTTTTCAATACTAGCCATTGCCATTTTTTTTGTTGGCACTTCAAATTTCAGAGAAACCATCGTTTTTTCCCAACCAATATCTAAAGTAGCACTTTCATTTGTGAGATTGCCAATTGAAATAGTTAAAGACTCAATTGCTTTAGACAAGAAAATTGCGTCAACATTTGCTGAAATAGCAACCTTATTAGCATCCCAATTCTCAGGAGTACCCCAATTATCTGTATCAGTATATAAAACAACTTCCCATATTTCGGCTTTTGGAGTAACAAAAATTGCATATTTTCCACTTTTAACCGTAGTGCCATTAATTACAACATCTTCACTGAAAGATACCGTCGAATTGGCATTTGCTCCTGTTCGCCACAACTTTCCAAAAGGAACTAAATCACCAAAGATGATTCTTCCTTTTGCACTTGGCCTTGAATAATCAATTACTACTTCTGTTAAACCTACCGTTTGACTTAATACTGCATGCGGACTTGGCTGAGGTGTTTTTACTTGAGCTTTTGATGAAGTAAAAGTCAATAACACAATAAACACGATAAAAATTCTTTTCATTTCTTATTTTTTAAAGTTTTAAAATTATAAATCGGAAACGCTTATTTTTGATAAGTATAAAATATTTTGTTTAACTATTTAATCAATAATTTAAACAAAGTTATTACTTTTACAAAAAAATATTCCGATGCAAATATACACATTACAAAGCAAACAAAAACTACCTATAACAATTGACGAAGCTTGGATTTTTTTTTCAAGCCCGAGTAATTTAAAAACTATTACCCCGGATTATATGGGATTTAGTATTTTATCTGGAGCTGATCGAGAAATTTTTGCAGGACAAATTATCCAATATATTGTAACTCCAGTATTAGGAATTAAGGTTAAATGGGTAACTGAAATCACTCATGTAGTTGAAAAAAAATATTTTGTAGATGAACAACGATTTGGCCCATATGCATTATGGCATCACAAGCACTTTCTGAAAGAAATACCTGGGGGTGTTGAAATGGAAGATATTATTGATTATAAGGTACCTATGGGTATTATTGGAGAGATTGTTCATCCTTTCCTTGTCAAACCCAAATTAAATGAAATTTTTGAGTATAGACGAACAAAACTAATTGAACTTTTTGGAGAATTTAAATAATTATAATATGAAAAATATAGTATTAATTGGCGGATCATATGGGATGGGTCTAGAGCTAGCTAAAGTATTACAAAATAGTCATAACGTTTATGTTGCGTCACGAACGAATGAAAACTTATCAAATCTAAATGTTACACACATTCCATTTGATGTATTATGCGATACTTTAGATGCTTCTTTACTTCCCAGTGTTATTGATGGTTTAGTTTATTTTCCGGGAAGTATCAATCTTAGACCATTTAGGGGCTTAAAGTCAGAAACTTTTGAAAGCGATATGCAGATCAATTTTTTTTCAATGGTTAAAGTCATTCAAACCTTACTACCGCAATTAACAGCTTCCCAGCAATCTAGCATTATTTTGTATAGTACTGTTGCAGTAAAAATGGGGATGCCTTTTCACACGAGTGTTGCTGCATCCAAAGGTGCGATTGAAGGCTTCGCGAAGTCATTGGCGGCAGAGTATGCTCCTAAAATTAGAGTAAACGTAATTGCCCCCTCTTTAACAGACACCCCGCTTGCAGAAAAGTTTTTAAGCAACGATGAGAAAAAAGAAAAAACGGCACTTCGTCATCCTTTGAAGCGATTTGGCACTCCAAATGATATAGCACAAATGACAAATTTTTTATTGAACGAAAATAGCTCATGGATTTCGGGACAAATTTTTCACGTAGATGGTGGTATGTCTTCATTACTTACTAATGCATAATTCTACTGAGAATGAATATATTTTGGTTTCGTCGTGATTTAAGATTAGAAGATAATGTGGGTTTATTTCATGCATTAAATAGTGGTAAATCAGTCTTGCCAATTTTCATTTTTGATGAAACAATACTAGATCAGTTGTCTGATGATGATTCTCGAGTTACTTTTATTCACGACCAATTAGAAAAAATTCAAATTAGGTTAAAAGCTTTAGGCAAATCCCTTGCAGTTTTTCATGGTAAACCTATTGAAATTTTTTCTAAACTCTTAAGTGAAATTGAGGTTGATACCGTTTTTACTAACCATGATTACGAACCCTATGCTCGAAAACGTGATTTAGAATTACATCAGCTTTTAAAAAGCAAAAGTGTAGCTTTTAAAACCAGTAAAGACCATCTCATTTTTGAAAAAAGTGAAGTTGTAAAAGATGACGGCACTCCTTATGTTGTTTATACCCCCTACTCGAACAAGTGGAAAAATAACTTTAATAAGTCGATGTTAATACATTACAAATCAGATGAATTACTTGATTGCATTTCCAATCATATTTATCCTTTTTTAACTTTGGAGCGTATCGGATTTAGAAGATCTCAAATTAAAATTTCTGACTATGACATTTCATCTGCTTTAATTGATAATTATGAAGCTACACGAAATTTCCCTGCAGTAAATAAAACTTCCTATCTTGGAATATATCTAAGATTTGGCGCAGTTTCCATTAGAAAGATGGTTTCTAAAGCGCTTGAAAGCAGTAATGAAACCTTTTTAAAAGAATTAATTTGGCGTGAATTTTTTATGCAAATCTTGTGGCACTTTCCACATACAGCCAACGCATCTTTCAGATCAAAATATGATTCTATAGCATGGGATAATAATGAAGTTCTATTCCAAAAATGGTGTGAAGGAAAAACAGGATATCCCTTTGTAGATGCAGGAATGAGAGAACTAAATGCAACCGGACACATGCACAATCGAGTTCGAATGATAGTGGCTAGTTTTTTATGCAAACACTTATTAATTGATTGGCGCTGGGGCGAAACCTATTTTGCAACAAAACTACTGGATTATGAACAATCTAGCAATGTTGGAAATTGGCAATGGGCCGCAGGAAGTGGTGTTGACGCAGCACCCTATTTTAGGATTTTTAATCCAAGTGAGCAAATAAAAAAATTTGATAAAAATCTGGTTTATATAAAAAAGTGGATTCCCGAACTAGAAACTGAAGACTACCCAAAACCTATAGTAGATCATAAAGAAGCACGTGAAAAGTGTTTAAAAACATACAAAGAAGCTGTTGGGTAAATTACCGTTGTACTTAATAAATTTCAACAAAGTTGTTTCTTAACAAATCGATTTAATCTTTTCAAAACTCAATTCCGAGAAATGACTAATTACCATGTCGGAAGCTGAGTAGTCCTGAAGTTTAGAATGGAAACTATCATAACCAATACAATAAATACCAGCTGCTTTTGCAGCAAGAATTCCATTTGTACTGTCTTCAATTACAACACATTTTTTTGTTGGAACCTCCGAGAGCATAACGGCATGTTCAAAAATAGCTGGATGTGGCTTTGACTTGGGGAAATCCTCGCCCGAAATACAATGGCTAAAGTATTTATGTAAATCAAAACGATTGAAGATTCTATTTATGGTTACATGTGCTGAAGAAGAGGCTAATATTAAGTTCATTCTGTTTGAATGAAGCTCCTTTATCAAATTTTCTACGCCATCTAGTAATGTTAAATCCGTTTTATTATCAAACGCATCATTAAAAATTTGACGTTTCGTTTCAACCAAAGAAGCTACATCTTCTTTTAGATTAAATTGCACTTTCAGCTTTTCAAAAATATTCTTAGTCGAATTTCCTGTAAAAGAAGCATACATCTCTGCAGATACCTCAATGCCTAGTTGTTTAAAGTATTGATTATATGCGTAATGATGAACCGGTTCGGTATCAACAATAACTCCATCCATGTCGAATATTACGGTTTTAATCATTTGGATAAATTAGAAATTACGAATTGTCTGAAATCTGCGACTGCGACCGCGAACTATTCTCTTTCTTCAATAAATACCGAATCACCGTCTCTGCTGCATACAATCCAAATAGGCACGGCATGTAGCTATTGGTTCCATAAAATGATCTTTTATAATTTGTTCCGTCAGTCATTTTTAAACTACGCGCATCTTGTATTTCTGAAGAAAAAACAACTTTAAGTTTATCTATATTCATTTTCTTCAAGCGTTTTCGTATTGTCTTGGCCAAATGACAATGAACTGTATTTTTGATATTTGCGACTTTTACTTTAGAAGCATCCATTTTACCACCTGCGCCCATACTTGAAATTACTTTTACCCGATTTCTTTTACAAGCAAAAATCAAATTTAATTTTGGCGTAACACTATCGATACAGTCTAGCACATAATCATATTTGGGTGATACAATTTCAAAGGCCCTTTCAGGCGAAAGAAATTCCTCTATTCTATAGAGTTGAAGCTTTGGGTTAATATCCATTAAACGATCACCAACTACATTAACTTTGGGCATTCCAACCGAAGAATGCAAAGCGGGTAACTGCCTGTTAATATTAGTAATATCCACAATATCTCCGTCTACTATTGTTAAATTTCCCACACCTGCACGAGCCAAAAACTCGGCTGCAAATGAACCTACGCCGCCTAAGCCAACAACTAATACATGGGCATTTTTTAGATTACGTAAACCTTCCGTTTTAAATAAGAGTTCTGTTCTTTCTTGCCACTTTTCCATGATTCCATTTTAAGATGGGCAAAAATAAACAAAAAAGAGAAATTTTAGGACTTCGCTACTGATTAAAAACCCTATTCCAATTAGCCATAATTTGATGTTTTAAATCATTTAGCGACATTTCTCTAAAGTTTGCCACCATGTCATAAATTGCATCCAAAGTACAATCGGAAGTGTCTGTTTCTAAAAATAATCTGTCAATTGGAATTGAACTAATTACGTTTTTTAGGTCAGGATTTGAAACCAAGTGCTTCCCAAAAGACAAATAAAAACCATTGCTCACCAACTGATTGGCAACTGTTAAATTTTTAGAAAAGCCGTGTATGACCATAGGGACTGAAACTTTCAGCCGCTTTTTTATTTCAACAAGTTCATCAAAAGCAGCTACTAAATGCAATACAAGTGGTTTCTTATAATATTCTGCTAAAGCAATTTGTTTTTCGAAAACCGCTATTTGCAACTCCATCGGTATAGCAATACGTTTATCAAGACCGCATTCACCAACGGCAAAGCAACTTTTTATTTGCACTATTTTTTCTAGCATTTGAAAATCTGATTCTAATCGAACTTCGTTTATATACCAAGGATGAATTCCAACAGAATAAACTGGAATAGTTTCGTCAAAATCCCATGGGTACTGATTGACTAGTTCTAGTACATTAGTTGCTTCTGTGTAGTTATGGGTGTGCAAATTGTGTAAAAGCATATGCAAATCTAATTTAAAATGTTTAAGAAGTTATAGCTACTGTAAATTTTGTAAAAATTTAAATGGGATATTTTCAATCTTCTAATTTAAAAAATAATGATTGAAAAAAAATGGCATTATATTATTGAAATTATTCTATCAAGCAACCCACATTAAAATGTAACTTTGCAGCCAATATTCTACAGATGATAAAAACTGCTTTTCATAGCTATATCAATAACTTTAGAGGGTTTTCAAGGGAAATTTGGATTTTAACATTCATAACCTTTATCAATCGTGCCGGCACTATGGTATTGCCATTTTTGTCTAAATATTTAAAGGAAAATTTACATTTAAGTTATGCTCAAGTGGGCTGGATAATGGTATGTTATGGTCTTGGATCCATACTAGGCTCCTGGATAGGAGGTAAACTATCTGATAAGATAGGGTTTTATAAAATAATGATTTTCAGCTTATTTACAACAGGAATAGCTTTGTTTTTAATACAATATATTTCAAGTTTTGTGGGCCTTTGCATAAGCATGTTTATACTAATGAGTATTGCCGATATGTTTCGACCTGCGATGTTTGTTTCGATAGGAACGTATGCTAGACCTGAGAATAGAACTCGTGCACTCACATTGGTTAGATTAGCAATGAATTTAGGCTTTGCAGCCGGACCTGCAATTGGAGGAATAATTATAATGACTATTGGATATAGTGGTTTATTTTGGATTGATGGGGCGAGTTGTATTTTAGCAATTTTATTTTTTTGGGCTAAAGTGAAAGAAAAAAAACAGAGTCATTTAGAAAAAGTTGTTAATGCCGATCCCTTAAGGCATTCTGTTTTTAAGGACAAACCTTTTTGGTTGTTTTTGTTTACTTGCATGGTAACTGGAGTTTTATTTTTTCAACTTTTTACCACAATTCCATTATATCATCGGGAACAATTTGGATTGTCAGAATTTGAAACTGGATTGTTATTAACACTTAATGGACTTTTAATTTTTTTACTTGAAATGCCATTGGTTAGTTATGTCGAAAAAAATAAGATTAATAAAGTAAAAATGGTTGCGTCAGGCTGTCTTTTGATGGCTATAAGTTTGTTTTTAATGATGATTAATACATGGAGCGACATATTAATTATTATGATGATATTTATGACATTTGGTGAAATGTTCGCCTTTCCACTTTCTAATTCAGTAGCTTTGAGTAGAGCTCCAAAAGGCCACGAAGGGCGCTATATGGCAATATATACTATGAGTTTTAGTTGCGCACATATTT
>CAMDSN010000024.1 GCA_945907225.1 Flavobacterium psychrophilum
GTCATAAAGCAAAAAAAATAACAATCTATCAACTCTAATCCTTTGGAAATTATAATTTAAGGCTTTCAACTAATTCGCTACTTCGCTAATAAATTTAATTCGCAACAATCTTAATTCTTCAATATCATATTCGCCGTCAAACTCTTTCAAGGCGTCTTCGATATTATCAGATTCTGATTCCATAAAATAGTTATGAATTTCCTCTTGTTGTTCTTCATCAAGAATTTCATTTATCCAATAATTAATATTTAATTTTGTTCCCGAATTTACAATTTGCTCCATTTCTTTCAACAAATTCTCCATCGTAAATCCTTTAGCATTTGCAATATCCTCCAGTGATAATTTTCTGTCAATATTTTGGATAATATATAATTTGCTTGCCGAATTAGCGCCAGTTGATTTCACTACAAGATCATCAGGACGAATAATATCATTGTCAGTTACATATCTCGCAATAAGCTCCACAAATTCTTTTCCATATTTTTTTGCTTTACCTTCGCCAACACCATGAATATTTATAAGTTCATCTATAGAAATTGGGTATTTTAGAGACATATCCTCAAGTGAAGGATCTTGAAAAACCACAAAAGGAGGCACGCTTAATTTCTTGGCTACTTTTTTCCGCAATTCACGCAACATAGTCATTAAAGCATCATCTGCTGTTCCGGCAACTTTAGATGCTGTGACGATAGCTTCATCTTCAGCTTCATTATATTCATGATCCTCAGACATCATAAACTCAGTCGGTTTTTTAATAAAATCATGACCTTTATCTGATACTTTTAAAATTCCGTAAGTTTCAATATCTTTTGTTAAAAGGCCTTCAACTAATACCTGACGTATTAAAGCCATCCAATACCTTTCTTCATAATCCTTTCCAACACCAAAGAAAGTCTGAGAATCCGTCCGATGTGCTTTAATCACGGCATTCAATCTACCTATTAGCGTGAAGCAAATCTCTTTTGACTTATATAAATATTTGGTGTCTCTTACAACTTCTAAAAGTATTTTAACTTGGTTTTTGGATTCTACTTTTGTTTTTGGATTCTGAACATTATCGTCCATATCGGCACCTTCACCTGTTTCACTGTTGAATTCTTCTCCAAAGTAATGAAGTAAAAATTTGCGTCTTGATATTGATGTCTCAGCATAAGCGACTACTTCTTGCAGGAGCGCAAAACCAATTTCTTGTTCTGCTACTGGTTTTCCAGCCATAAACTTTTCTAACTTTTCAACGTCTTTATAAGAATAATAAGCTAAACAATGACCTTCACCGCCATCTCTTCCGCCGCGTCCTGTTTCTTGGTAATAGCTTTCTAACGATTTTGGAATATCATGATGTATTACGAAACGAACATCCGGCTTGTCAATCCCCATTCCAAATGCAATAGTAGCAACCACTACATCAACATCTTCCATCAAAAACATATCTTGGTGTTTGGCTCTTGTTTTACCATCTAAGCCAGCATGATAAGGCACAGCAGAGATTCCGTTGACCTGTAAAACCTCAGCGATTTCCTCAACTTTTTTTCGACTCAAACAATAAATAATACCCGATTTCCCTTTATGCTGTTTAATAAATCGAATAATATCAGACTCTATATTTTTAGTTTTGGTTCGTACTTCATAAAATAAGTTGGGACGATTGAAAGATGCTTTGAAAGTTACTGCATCTGACATATCCAAATTCTTTAAAATATCTTCTTGAACTTTTGGAGTTGCCGTAGCAGTTAATCCAATAACAGGCACATCACCAATAAGCTTTATTATAGATTTTAAATTCCTGTATTCAGGCCTAAAATCATGCCCCCATTCTGAAATACAATGAGCTTCATCTATTGCGACAAAAGATATTTTTACCTTTTGAAGAAACGCTACGTATTCGTCTTTTGTTAATGATTCTGGAGCAACATACAATAGTTTTGTAATTCCAGAAGTGATATCTTTCTTTACCTGGTTTATCTCGGTTTTTGTTAGTGAAGAATTTAATACGTGAGCAATACCATTTTCAGAGGACAAACTCCGAATTGCATCAACTTGGTTTTTCATTAAAGCAATTAGAGGTGACACAACAATTGCAGTGCCTTCTTGAATCAGAGCAGGCAACTGATAACAAAGTGATTTCCCTCCTCCTGTTGGCATAATAACAAAAGTATTATTCTTACCAATAATACTTTTTATGACTTGTTCTTGTAATCCCTTAAAATTGCTAAAACCAAAATATTTTTTTAATTCTTTATGAATGTCAATTTCGTCTAATTTCATTCTTGTTAATAGTATTTTTACATAAATTTGCAATTATAAAGATACTACTTTCTTTTTCATACACAAATTTTAAATTCTTACTATTTTGATAAACAAAGAAACCATTTTAGCATCTGCAAAAAGAACCATTTTGTCTGAAAGTCAATCGATAGCAAAGCTAACCGAATTTTTAGATGACAACTTTGTAAATACCATAACGCTGCTATCTAATTTAAAGGGACGATTAATTATAACTGGAATTGGTAAAAGTGCCATTATAGCCCAAAAGATTGTTGCTACTTTAAATTCTACTGGCACACCTTCGCTATTTCTTCATGCCTCTGAGGCCATTCATGGCGATTTAGGAATGGTACAACCAGGAGATGCGGTTATTTGTATTTCAAAAAGTGGGAATAGTCCTGAAATAAAGGCATTAGTTCCTTTATTAAAAAATTTCGGAAATAAACTTATTGCTATAACTGGAAATGCAACTTCATTTTTAAGTAATGAAGCTGATTTTACATTAAATACTTATGTGGAATCCGAATCTTGCCCCATAAATTTAGCCCCAACAGATAGTACTACTGCGCAATTAGTAATGGGAGACGCATTAGCGGTTTGCCTTATGGAAATAAAAAAAATTACTCCCGAAGATTTTGCTAAATATCACCCTGGTGGCGCATTAGGAAAAAAATTATTGTTCCGAGTTGCTGACATGCTCGGTGCGAGTCAACAACCTAAAGTTGCCCCAAATGCTACAATTAAAAATGTAATTAGTGAAATATCTGAAAAACGATTGGGTGTTACAGCTGTTATAGAAAATGAACAAATCGTTGGAATTATTACCGATGGTGACATTAGAAGAATGCTAGATCAAACGGACACCATATCACAATTAACTGCCGCAGATATTATGACTAAAAATCCGAAAATAATAAAATCTACTGATATGGTTAGCGATGCCTTGAATGTATTAGAATATTTTTCGATTACACAACTTGTAGTAGCTGACAACGGGTGTTATAAAGGGATTATCCATCTGCACGACATAATAAAAGAAGGAATTTTATAATGGCAAAAAAAGCGCTTAATGAAATGTCCTTCCTTGACCATCTTGAAGCTTTAAGATGGGTATTGGTAAGAAGTTCCGCCGCAGTTTTAGTGATGGCGGTATTTTCATATTTTTTTGCAGATTATATTTTTAACGATCTCATTTTTGGCCCAACAGATCCTGGATTTATTACCTATCGTTTTTTTTGTGACGCTTCCCATTTTTTAGGCTTTGCCGATAGTATTTGTATAGAGAAATTAAACTTCATCATTCAGAATACTGAAATGGAAGGTCAGGTCAATATTTTTGTTTGGGTTTGTATCACAATAGGTTTCATTCTAGCTTTCCCGTTCATATTATGGGAACTATGGAAATTTATAAGCCCAGCGCTTTATGAAAAAGAAAAAGAACACGCTAAACTTTTCATATTTATTGCTTCTCTTCTCTTCTTTTTAGGTGTTCTCTTTGGCTATTTTGTAATTGTCCCTATGTCTGTCAATTTTTTGGCTACTTTCTCAATTAGTGAAATTGTGAAGAATCAGTTTAGTATTGACTCTTATGTAAGTATGGTAAAGACTGCAGTTATTGCTGGTGGTCTATTTTTTGAATTGCCTATAATTATTTATTTCTTAACTAAACTTGGTTTAGTAGGCCCTAATTTTTTAAGAAAATACAGAAAATATGCCATTGTGATTGTATTAATTGTAGCAGCTATTGTAACCCCACCTGATGTTGTTAGTCAGATAACCGTTGCGATTCCGATGTTGTTAATTTATGAAGTTAGTATATGGATTTCTGCAGCAGTAGAAAAAAACAAAAAGCAAAATGAACAAGCAAGTTAAAGAATTTAATGATTATCGCTCAAAGATGAATGCCAAATTATTGGACGATAACAACAAAATAGTGAAACGGATTTTCAATTTAGACACTAATGCATATGCTGATGGGGTATTAGATAAAAAAACCAAAGAACTACTTGGTCTTGTAGCATCTACAGTATTGCGATGTGATGACTGTATTAAATATCATTTGGAAACAAGTCACAAATTGGGCGTTTCGAAAGATGAAATGATGGAAACTATGGGAATTGCAACTCTAGTAGGCGGTACAATTGTTATCCCTCATTTAAGAAAAGCCTACGAGTTTTGGGAAGCACTTGAAAATAATTAACAATTGATAATTAACAATTAATAATTGGTTAAAATTATAAATCCTTAATTCGAGAATTTGTTTATTTGCGCTTTATAAAGCTTAGTTACTTAGAACCCCTAGAACACCAAATATGAAATTAAGAGCCGAAAATTTAGTAAAAACATATAAAGGAAGAAGCGTTGTTAAAGGAATATCTGTAGAGGTAAACCAAGGTGAAATTGTTGGCCTTTTAGGTCCAAACGGCGCTGGAAAAACAACTTCATTTTATATGATTGTAGGATTAGTAAAACCCAATTCAGGAAATATTTATTTAGACGATCTCAATATTACTGAATACCCAATGTATAAAAGAGCCCAAAATGGCATTGGTTATTTAGCGCAAGAAGCGTCAGTATTTAGAAAATTAAGTATTGAAGACAACATTTTAAGTGTGTTGCAACTCACCAAATATACCAAAGAAGAGCAAATTGCAAAAATGGAGAGTTTAATTGCTGAATTTAGCTTAGAACATATAAGAACAAACAGAGGAGATTTGCTGTCTGGTGGAGAGAGAAGAAGAACTGAAATTGCTAGAGCACTTGCTACAGATCCGAAATTTATTTTACTCGACGAACCTTTTGCTGGAGTTGATCCTGTTGCGGTTGAGGACATACAACGAATTGTAGCCCAATTAAAAAACAAGAATATAGGAATTTTAATAACAGATCATAATGTTCAAGAAACATTAGCTATTACTGATAAAACCTACCTCATGTTTGAAGGAGGGATTTTAAAAGCGGGCATCCCTGAAGATCTAGCTGCTGATGAAATGGTTAGAAAAGTATACCTTGGACAAAACTTTGAACTCCGTAAAAAAAAGCTTGAATTTTAGAAATGGGCAAATCTGATAAGGAGCAAATTGAAAAATGGCATAAAGATTCTAAAAACTGGAAATTAGGTGTTTTCTATTTTAATAAAAAAGACAGTAGAATTTTTGTAGACAAACCCAATCCAAATTTTGGTATAACACTCAACTTCGCAAATCCAAAATCATTAGTTGTAATAATTGTATCAGCGCTCTTTTTTGGATTAATAATGTATATGATTGATAAGAAAAAATAAGACTTTTAGAGCGCTTTATTTATCAATTTGTTATTTACAATGGAAAGTAAAACGTAACTAATTATTATCAATGGAATTGCTGCTATTTGAAGAAAAACTAACAGGAGCACCGAAACAGAAACGAAGAAAACTTGCACTTTATATTTAGTAAAAGTAAAATCTTTAATCTTCAAAGAAAATAAAGGAATTTCAGCATTCATGATGTAGGCACTTAATAAAACCAAAGCGACTATAACCCAACTAGAATTTAATATCTCACTCAAAGGACTCAATTGACTCGTGTGATCTAGTAAAGGCAAACTAGTAAAAAAAAGAGCATTTGCTGGGGTTGGAAGTCCAATAAAGGAATCGGTTTGTCTAACGTCTATATTAAATTTCGCCAATCGATAGCAAGCTGCCAAAGTTATAACAAAACCAAAATAAGGCAAATAACTCTCTAATCCTACATTGTTATGAGTTTTTAACATTGAAAATACAACATATCCCGGGACAAAGCCACTCGTTATCATATCGGCTAAAGAGTCTAATTGAACACCTAATGGCCCTGAAACATTAAATTTTCGTGCAAAGAAACCATCAAAAAAATCAAAAAAAATTCCTAAACAAACCAGATAAAAAGCAAGATCATACTTCAAATCAGATAGCATTACAACCGCCCCACAACCAGCTAACATATTTAGGAAAGTAAACAGATTTGGAATCATTGTTTTAATTCGCATTGCTTAGATTTTGTTATTTTAAAGATTCGCAAATTTAATATAATAAGTTATAGCATTCTACGTTTTGTATTAGAGATTTTTATTTGATATTTGTAAAAAGAAATTACCTTGAAAAAAAGAATTGCTATTCTTCTCCTATTTATTAGCAGTATAACGCATGCGCAATCTGTTAGAAAATATTCAAATGAATTTATGAATATTGGTGTAGATGCAGCAGCATTGGGAATGTCAAATGCTGTTACCGCTTTTAGTGGAGACGTAAATTCTGGATATTGGAATCCTGCAGGTATATTAAAAATTGAAGATAGTGAAGTTGGCTTTATGCATGCGAGTTATTTTGCCAATATTGCACAATATGATTATGCTGCCTACGCTAAAAAAGTTGATGACAGAAGTGCGTGGGGAATTTCGCTAATCCGTTTTGGCGTTGACGATATCCTAAATACAACTCAATTAATAGATTCTCAAGGAAATATAGATTACAATCGAATTAGTTTATTTTCTACAGCCGATTATGGACTTACTTTCTCGTATGCTAGACAACCCCAATTAATTGAGGGCTTCCAATTTGGTGTAAACGCAAAAATTATTAGACGAATTATTGGAGATTTTGCAAGTTCCTGGGGATTTGGCTTTGATTTTGGGATGCAATATGAAAAAAATGATTGGCAGTATGGATTGATGTTTCGAGACATTACAACTACTTACAACATTTGGGCAATTGACGAGGACAAATACAATGATATAAAAGATGCCATCTCAGATCAAAATCAAGAAAAACCGGAGAGCACAGAAATAACTTTGCCAAAGGCCCAATTTGGAATTTCTAAAAAATTTGATTTTCATTCCGATTACACCTTATTGACAGCCGTAAATTTAAATATGCAGTTTGCTCAAACCAATGACCTCTTTTCTTCAAAAGCAGTTAGTATTGACCCGGCAATTGGCCTCGAATTTGGCTATACTGACCTTGTTTTCCTTCGAGCTGGCGTTGGTAATTTTCAAAATGTAACACAAATAGATGGCAGTACGAAAGTAAATTTTCAACCAAATATTGGCCTTGGCTTCAAGTATAAAGGCATTCAAGTTGACTATGCGCTGACTGATTTGGGTGACCAAAGCGCCGCACTATATTCTAATATTTTTTCAGTAAAAATAGATTTAAGTATTTTTAAGTAAAACCACAAGACCTCTTTTTAAGTAAATCTATGTTAACATTCAAACATTCAAAACTTTTGCTAGTACTCTTATTCAGTTGTGTTTTTTCGTTTGGACAAATTCCGTTAGACAAAACAGCAACTGTTAGCATACTTACCTGTGAAAAAGGAGATGAACTGTACTCGCTTTTTGGCCATACAGCTATTAGAATACAAGATCCTACAAACGACCTAGATGTTATATATAATTATGGTGCTTTTGACTTTGCTACAGAAAATTTTTATGTAAAGTTTATCAAAGGTGACTTACAATATTTTGCAACGGCAAATCCATTCAATGAATTTTTATTTCAATATACTCAAGAAAACCGATCTATAGTTGAGCAGAAATTACTTCTAACACAAAATCAGAAGCAAGAATTGTTTGAAATCTTAAACAAAAGTCTCCTTTCCGATGAAAAATACTACACGTATAAGTTTATAGACCGAAACTGCACCAACATGGTTTCTAACAAAATAAATTTGATATTAAACCAAAAATGCATTGTAAAAAACACAGAAAGAGGAATGACATACCGTGAAATTTTATTTCCTTACATAGAAAATCACTTTTATGAGAACCTTGGGATTAATATAATTTTTGGAAAAAAAGTTGATCAAGATGGAACAACGTTATTCTTACCAACGCAATTAATGGAAAGTTTAAAGTTTAGTAAATACAATGGGAGATTAATAGCAGCAGCTCCAAAAACAATTTTAAAGGCAATTAAATTAGAACAAAAAAAATCGGTGTGGAATAACTTTTACAGCTTCTGTTTGATTTTTATATTGCTAATTCTTAGCAGAAAAATATGGGTTTATCTCAGTTATTTTATTGTAATTAGTATCCTTGGATTCTTTTTAACTGGAGTTGGATTCTATTCGTTTCATGAGGAAGTGTCATTAAATTATAATGTTTTATTATTCAATCCGTTTTTGTTAGTATTGGTTATTTGCTTTTTAAAGAAGAAATATCTATGGGTAACTAGGATAGCTCAGTTTTCAATAGTGGCATTAACAACTTACTTGCTAATTTTAATTAACAAACCCAATTTTTTGATGTTTATGCCAATGATTATTTGTTCCTATATACTGCTTCTCTATTTTCATAAAAGAAGTAAAAAAGAACTATTGACCACGGTAAAATAAGACTGTACTTAATGTTCTAAAAACGATATTAAGGTCCAAAAAAATGCTTCGATGTTTAATATAATACAAGTCGTATTGAAGCTTGACCAAACTATCCTCAATAGATTGCCCATAAGAATAATTTACTTGTGCCCACCCTGTTAACCCAGGTTTTATAACGTGGCGTGTTTCAAAAAAAGGCATTACTTTGGCAATCTCATCAACAAATATGGGCCTTTCGGGTCTTGGACCAATAACCGCCATGTCGCCTTTTAAAATGTTTAAAAACTGTGGGATTTCATCTAAACGCGATTTTCTCATTATTTTCCCGAATGGAGTAACACGGCTATCATTTAATTGTGCAAAAGCTGCTCCAAAACCTTCCGCATTTTGAACCATGGTCCTATATTTAAATATTTTAAAGGTTTTACCATTCTTGCCAACTCGCTCTTGAGTGTAAAATAATTTTCCTCTATTACCAACAAGGTTTCCAAGCAAAATTATAGGCAAAATTAACAACCCAAGTAACAACCCAAGTATTGAAAGTAGTATTTCAAAAAGTCGGATACACGTTAAATAAAAATGATTATGATTGCTTCTGCTAAAGGGGAAATAACGATAAAAATCACGTGAAACATATTGCACCGGGATGCGCTGTGTCATGCTTTCATATACCTGAGTATACTCTTTAATTATTTGTCCGTGTTCTAATAAATTAATCAATTGATTGTATAAAGAAACCGTAATTCCATCTGTTTTTTGTGACGCAACTACGACTTCAGAAACGGAATTGGTTTCAACAAAGGCTTTAAGTTTTTCAATTCTAATATTCTTTACTTTTGAATTCTCAATTTTATTTATGCTTACGCTATCTGTATTTACAAATCCAATTACACTATAATGAGGGTCAGCACTTTCTAGAGCAGACACCAACTCTTTTAACTGTTCAGAATCACAAATTAAAATCACTTTTTTAGCAAACCGATTAGATGCTAAAAATCGAACATAAAACATCCTCCAAGTAAACAGAGCTAAAAAAATCGCCAAATAGAAAAAGAGAATTTGAATACGGTTCTCGGGTAATTGGGGCGTAAATACTGGAGTTAATAAATAAAATAAAACTGTAATTGAAGACGTTAATACACAACTTTTAATTACTAGAAATTGATTACTTGCAACTTGCAAATTATACATTTCAAAAACAGAACCGATAAAACTTAAATAGAAACCTAAAACTAAAATCCAATAAAAATTGGTTTTTGAGATATTAAAATAATTAAACTGAAAAATTAATCCTACTAAATAAAGTGCAGTTAAAACCGATAAAATGTCAAAAATCCTTAAAAGGACTTTTCGTTCTGAAACTTCAAAATGGATACTATTAATCTTGCTCATGTAATTACTAGATATGCTAGGCAAGTTACTAAATTAAGTGCAATTTGTATTATATTAAAACTAACATTGTTTTAGACACAAAAACTTCAATACAACTAACTAGGAAATAGAACTATTATTGATTGAATCATCAACCATTCTAACTTTTATTAAAGACAAAGCATATACAAAAGCAGGGGCGGCAATTCGCATGGCTGCATGATTTATAGTAAGAAACCAAAAAAGCAAAAAACAAAAGATATAAATATTCTGTTTGTTATCAAGGTAAAGAATTATTGGCGTGAAAAATAAAATTAATAATGCTAAAATTCCTAGAGCACCATGTTCAGAAATAATCCTTGATACTTCACTATGTGATGCTACATTTTGACCATTAATATCTTTTCTAACTTCCATAGCTTTTCCAACCCCAACGCCAAAAGTTGGATTATCCATAAATACGTCTATTTCTGTATTCCATAATTCTGATCTTCCAGACAACTTATCTTCTTTACTTCTACCAGCAGCATCTTTATTAGCATAACGCTTGTCAATTAAGCCCTCTGTTTGAAGAGACGTATAAGTCCAAAGAAGGGCAAGAGCTATAGACATTACACTAAATAAACTTATAAGTTTCAACTTTCCTTTTTCTTTTGAATTTAAATATACATATAAGAGTAAAACCAGGATTATGACAAAACCTGTGAGCATCCCTCCTCTTGAAAATGTAACCAATCCTCTATAAGTGATATTAAATAAAACGATAAGATTAACAACTAAAATTAATTTAGACTTTGATTGTAAAACTATTCTAGAAAAGAACACAAACATACCTATTCCTAGGGCTGTAGCTACCTGATTTGGTCCAAAACCGCCAGAAGTAGCAAAATTAGAATCGGTACCTGTTAAAACCGTTTTCAATTCAGGAGTGTAAAATATCAAATACACAGTAGTTGACAAAATAGGCAATGCTAATAATAATAAAATTGTATTTAAATGAGAGAATAAAACTACTCTATTATAACAGTAAATGGAAGCAATACCCAAGCAAACTGGACCAGAAATATTAAAAGCAATTTGCGTTCTAATATCAGTATTTAAGTCTAAAGTTTCTGTTGAAATTAAAATTGCAGGCAATAATAGTAATAGGTAAATCCACATTGGTAAAGCATTTTTAGAAAAACCACTGTAATAAAAACCTAATAAAACAAAAATAATCACTTCATATTTTCCAGTTTCATAGAAGAAAAGACCATTTGTCATTCTTAAAAAAACCTCACTCCCAACAATATATGCCGCTACATAAAGCACCTCGTTATTTCTATTTTTATTTTTGATCACATAGTATAATCCAACCAATGGAATCAAAAACGCGTATATCATGGATACAAATGGGAAAGAAAATATTAATATTCCTAAAAGAATATGGAATAGAATTAAAAGTATATAGTATTTATCTTTCATATTTTAGATACTGGAAATCCATTCCTTATAACCATTAATTATTTTGTCTTTTGTATAATTTTCAATTATAGTTTGATGTAATGATTCCCCTATTTGCTTGCGTAAATTAACATCATTAATTAATACAGTTAAATAATTATAGAAGGAATTTAAATCTTCCACATTTACTAGAAAACCATTTTCTTTATTAATTACAATTGATGGAATTTCACCAACATTAGTTACAACTACGGGTTTTTTACACAATCCATACTCGAGTAATGCCAGTGGAAGACCTTCTGATTTTGAAGTTAAAATAGCAATTTCAGTCTGACGAATGCATTGTAAAATATCTTCTCTAGAACCATATATAAAAACTGTTTTTGAAAGTTCTTTTATAATTATTTCTTCTTTTAAACGTTTAGAATAATCATCTTCAAAATCTTTACCAACTAAATGAAATGACCAATCAGGATGAGAACTTTGTACAAGCTTAGCGACAGCTGTCATGAAAAAATGGTTCTTTTGATCTCTCAAGTTTGCTAAACAGATAATTCTTTTTCCAGTTTCACCTTTTAATTCAGTTATGTTATTTTGTTCTGGGCTAATGGAAATAAAATTTGGAAAATAAACAACTTGTTTACAATACAACTTGCTTTTTGACCAATCTCTTAGCTTAGAATTAACCACAATAATACCGTTAAAAAAAAGGGAGGCTATTTTTAAAACTATTGAGGAATCAGAATGTACAAATTCACTCAATCCATTGTGATTATGCCATACAATTTTTATTTTGGGATAAATTAATTTTACCAAAACCGCAATAAAATAAGAACTACTGTGTGCCTGCAAAATTTTTACTTTATGCTTCTTGCAGTATTTTTTTAACCTAAAAACAGCACTAAAATCTAGAGTGCCTTTTTTATTTAAGAAGAGGTAGGAAACATTAGTATCAAGCTGTGATTGCAATACCCCTTCTCTCCTTGTGGTTACGATACCCGAAAAATCTATGGTTGTAGCGAGAGCGTTGGCATAGCTCACTGCCATTTTTTCGGCTCCACCCGCCTCTAAAGAATCTATAACTTGCACTATTCTCATGATTGTAAAAGCTGTTTTATTTCATCTTCAAAAACATCGAGAGTATAGTTTCGTGACCATTGAATTGCATTTTCTACTTTTTGTTTATAGGCTGAATCATCATTTAAAATAGTCTCAATTTGAATTAAATCTTCATTAAAATCCAAATGTAACAAAATCCCTCTTTTGCCAGCATCTAACATCGTTGAAATACAAGAAACCTCACTTGCAATAGGCA
>CAMDSN010000025.1 GCA_945907225.1 Flavobacterium psychrophilum
GGAGTTACTTCAAAATTTAGGAGATTGTTATTTTTATAATTTTCAAATGCCCAATGCCGTTCGTTATTATGACTTATTGTTTTCTACTTATAAAGATAGCGTGAAAAAAGAAGTATATTTTAGGTATGCCAACGCTTTGAAAGGGACCAAAAATTTTGAGAAAGGAGATCAAGTGATGTCACAGTTCGTTGGATATGAACAAAATACTGTTAAATTCATAAAACAAGTTACCCGCGCTATCCCTAATAGTTACAGTTTGAAAATTATGTCAAGTAAAACTCAAAATGGTGATTTCGGAATTTCATTTTTTGGAGATAAAATAAGTTTTGCATCTTCAGGTAATACAGCCAATAAATCCTATGGATGGAATGATAAGCCCTATCTCGATTTGTTTTTTGCTTCCATAGATTCAAATGGCCAATTAGATGAAATTGAGCCGTTCCCAAAAACTATAAATACCAATAAACATGAGAGTAATGCCACGTTTAATGCTGATGGGACCATTATGTTTTTTAATAGAAGTGGTGAAAAACAAGTTAAAGTTGGTAGTGAAAATGTTGCGACAATAAAAATATATAGAGCCGAATTTAAAAATGGACAATGGACTAATGTAACCATGGTTCCTTTTTCGAGTAATACCTATTCTGTAGAGCACCCACATTTAACAAAAGATGGTAAGAAGTTGTATTTTTCAAGTGATATGCCAGGAAGTATTGGCTCCTTTGACCTCTATGTTGTTAACATAAATGATGACGGCACCTATGGTGAACCCATAAATTTAGGGAATACTATCAATACAAATCAGAGGGAACAATTTCCCTTTATGTCACAGGATGGCTCGCTTTATTTTGCCTCTGACGGACATCAGGGTATTGGGAATTTAGATCTTTTTTTGAGTTTGAGAAAAAGTGAAGCTGAGTTTGAAATACCACAAAATTTGGGATCTACCATAAACAGTGAAATGGACGATTTTATTTTTATATTAAATGAAAAGAATGGAAAAGGTTACTTTGCTTCAAACAGAACTGGAGATGATAATTTATATACTTTTGAATTGATAGAGAACAAAATAAAGGATATGATTGAAGGTGAAGTAAGAGATAAAAAGACGACAAATCTTTTGCCTGGAGCAGTTGTGAAATTATATGATGATAAGGATATTTTTTTAGAAGAAGTTACTGTTGGTGAGGACGGTGTTTTTAGTTTTTATACGAAACTAGGAAAAAAATATAAAATTAAGGCATTTAAAGATCTTTATATACCTGCTGAGGCAGAATTTGACACAAATAAAAAAGGAATTATCTATTTTGATTTGCAGCTTAAAGTAGAATCGTATGATGACGCAGAAAAAATAATTGATAAGAAAGAGGACGGATCGGTATTAATTGAATTGAAAAATATTTATTTTGAATACGGTAAAGCAGAACTCACTTCTCAAGCTATTGAGGTTTTGAATGTGTTATTGGAATTATTAAAAAAATATCCACAAATGGAAATTGAAATTGGGGCTCATACAGATACGAGAGCTTCAACCTTATTTAACCTCAGTCTTTCCAATTTTAGAGCTGGTATGACTTTAGATTATTTGGTTAAAAATGGTATTGATAAAAAGCGTCTCCGATCTATTGGTTATGGTGAAAGCCAGCCATTAGTAGCTTGTGAGGAAGATAAATGTACTGAAACAGAACACGCTACCAATAGAAGATGTACCTTCAAAATTTTAAAATAAAATGTGTTAATGAAAACTTGATAGACTAATACCAAAATAGCATTTAACGTTTCAATGTATTACCCTAACTCCTATTTCAAGTATGTTCAAAATCTCCTTTTTTTTACTAATATGAAAAAAACAGCACTTCATTTTATTTTATTAGTTTTTCTTTCCAATTTGTATGCACAACAGAGGCCTAAATTAGTAGTTGGAATTGTTGTTGATCAAATGAAGATGGATTACCTCTATCGTTTTCAAAATGATTTTTCTGATACGGGTTTCAAAAGATTATTAAAGGATGGTTTTTCATTTAATAATATGCATTTCAATTATATGCCAACGTATACTGCGCCGGGACATGCTTCAATTTATACAGGAACTACTCCTTCAATGCATGGAATAGTTAGCAATGAATGGTTTAGTAGGAGTTTGGGAAAGCAAGTTTACTGCACTGAAGACAATTCTGTTTCCTCTCTAATCGAGGGATCAGAAGATGAGGGTCATATGTCTCCAAGAAGAATGCAAACCACCACTATTACAGACGAACTTCGTTTAGCAACAAATTTTAGGGGAAAAGTCATTGGGATAAGTATGAAAGATAGAGGTGCAATTCTACCCGCTGGGCATTTTGCCAATTGGGCTTTCTGGTACAGTAAGAAAGGTGATTTTATGTCCAGTAGTTTCTATGGAAAAAAAATTCCTAATTGGGTAAGCGAATTCAATGCCCAAAAAGGGTATATGAAATATATTAATTTAGGTTGGGATTTATTAAAACCAATTGCGACTTATGATGAAAGTTTAGCAGATGACAATCCCTATGAAGGGAAACTAAATAAAGTCGCACTGCCCGTTTTTCCTTATGATTTAAAGTCAATGTTGGCAAAAAATAATCCGAGTATACTAAGAGCTACCCCTTTTGGAAATGATTATGTGTCCGACTTTGCAAAAATAGCCATTGAAAAAGAAAATTTAGGTAAAGACAATTTTACCGACTTTCTTTCTATAAGTTTTTCATCTACCGATTATATTGGGCATATCCTTGGACCCCGTTCTATTGAGTTACAAGACACTTATTTGCGTTTAGATAATACTATTTCAGAATTTTTAGATTATTTAGATACAACTGTCGGTAATGGAAATTATCTTATTTTTTTGACAGCTGATCATGCGGGTGCTGAGAATGCTCGTTTTTTAAATGATAATAAATACAATGTAACAAATATAGATACTAAAGATTTTGTGACTAGCTTAAAAAAATTCTCCACAGATACTTTCGGAGTTGATTTGGTTTTAAATTACGACAGTTTCAATCTTTACTTTAACAAAGATATTATAAAGGATAAAGGCTTAGAGTTGTCAAAAATAAAACAATCTTTTAAAGATTTTTTAATGAAGCAAGACTTTGTAAAACGTGTTTATACAGAAGAAGAAATTTTGTCAAATTCGGGTTTCGATTTTAATTTAAATTGTATTTCTAATGGATATGATGTTACTCAAAATGGAGATTTAATTATTTTAGAAAAGCCTGGTTATATAGAATATGGTCCAACAGGAACTTCCCACGGTACACTTTATAGTTATGATACTCATGTTCCTTGTATTTTTTACGGTTGGAATATAAAGAAAGGAGAAAGTCACGATAGAAAAGTAATTACTGAAATTGCCCCGACTTTAGCTCAGTTACTAAAAATAACGTTACCAAACGGAACCGAATCAGAGGTTTTGAATGAGATTTTGGAAAAATAAACAAAGATTTGTCTGATTAAATCAAACTTTAATCCGTGAAAATTTGTGAAATATGTGTTCTACACTTCAATCAATATCTGATTATGTAGTAAATCATCAAAGGTTTCGCGTTCTCTAATTAAATGTCCTTTGCCATTTTTCCACAATACTTCAGCGGGTTTGAAACGCGAATTGTAGTTAGACGCCATCGAAAAACAATAGGCCCCTGCATTCCGGAAACAAAGCATATCACCTTCGTGAATTTCAGGAATTCGGCGATTGTTAGCAAACGTATCCGTTTCACAGATGTAACCCACCACGGTGTAAAAACGCTCTTTGCCTTTTGGGTTAGAAATATTTTCGATAGCATGTTGTGATCCATAAAACATAGGACGAATTAAGTGATTGAAGCCGCTATCAATTCCAGCAAAAACCGTTGAGGTAGTTTGTTTTACCACATTTACTTTCGCCAAAAAATAACCCGCTTCACTTACCAGAAATTTTCCCGGTTCAAAAGCCAAAGTTAATTCGCGACCGTATTCTTTTTCAAACGCCAAAAAACGTTTGGTTAGTTTTTTACCCAATTCTTCAATATTGGTTTCGATATCACTTTTTTTATAAGGTACTTTAAATCCGGAACCAAAATCAAGGAATTCTAAATTTTTAAATTGTTTGGCGGCATCAAATAATATTTCAGATGCGTACAAAAACACTTCAATATCCAAAATGTCTGAGCCCGTATGCATGTGAATGCCGTTGATGTTCATTTTGGTATTTTCTACAATGCGCAAAATATGTGGGATCTGATAAATAGAGATTCCGAATTTACTATCAATATGACCTACGGAAATATTCTCATTTCCACCCGCCATCACGTGTGGATTGATACGAATACAAACCGGAACTTTTGCATGTTTGGCACCAAAATGCTCTAAAACAGAAAGGTTGTCAATATTGATTTGAACGCCCATATCGGCTACTTCTTCAATCTCTTCAAAGGAAACGCCGTTGGGTGTGAAAATGATTCGGTCAGGTGTAAAACCCGCATGCAAACCCAGTCGCACTTCCTGTATGGAAACGGTATCCAATCCAGAACCCAAATTTTTCAGCAGCTTTAAAATGGAAATATTTGACAAAGCTTTCATCGCATAATTAATGCGAAGCTTTTCTACCTTAAACGCATTGGTTAAGCGGTTGTACTGAAATTCAATTTTCTCGGCATCATAAACATATAACGGATTTCCGAATTGTTCAGCTAAGTCAAGTAATTCTTTGGGTTGCATGATTTTATTTTTTTAACTTCGTTCAATTCGTCTCGTCTTTAAGATGAAACTCGGTTGGCAAAAATAGTTTATGGCGTCAATTATGATAAAATTTTTATGATTTTATGAAATTTTGATATGATTACAAATTTGGTAAATCACCATTTCCTTTGGTTGGTAAATTTGTGTATCCCATCAAATAATTGTCAACTTCTCTTGCGGCTTCTCGTCCTTCTGAAATAGCCCAAACAATTAAAGATTGTCCACGTCGCATATCGCCCGCAGTAAAAATATTCGGAATATTGGTTTGATAGTTTTTGGCTTTGTAATTGTTTTTGAAATCAATCTCAATTCCTAATTGATCACTCAACGTTTTTTCTGGCCCAGTGAAACCTAGTGCTAACAGAGCTAATTCGCAAGGCCATACTTTTTCGGAACCTTCTTTTTCAATAAGTTGCGGGTGTTCACCCGGAGTCATTTTCCAAGCCACTTCAACAGTTATCAAGCCGGTTAACTCTCCTTTCTCATTAGAAATAAATTCTTTAGTGTTGATGAGCCAGTTTCTATCGCAGCCTTCTTCGTGTGAGGAAGAAGTTTTTAATTGCAAAGGCCAAAAGGGCCATGGCGTTTTTTCGCTTCTATATTCTGGGGGTTTTGGTAAAATTTCAAAATTCGTTACCGATTTTGCCCCTTGCCTGTTAGAGGTACCAACACAGTCTGAACCCGTATCGCCACCGCCAATTACAATAACATTTTTGCCGGTTGCAGTTATTTGATTTGGAATAGTTTCTCCGTATAATGCTTTGGTTTGTTGAGTTAAAAAAGTCATAGCTTGCACAACACCTTTGCTTTCTATTCCTCTTGTTGGAATGCTTCTTCGTTCGGTTGCGCCGCCACACAAAACAATAGCGTCAAAAGAGTTGAGTTGTTTTATGCTATAATTTTCACCAACATTGACGTTGGTTTTAAACACAATTCCTTCTGCTTCAAGAATTGCAATGCGTCTATCGATGATGGCTTTTTCCAGTTTAAAATTTGGAATACCATAACGAAGCAAACCGCCAATAGCGTTGTCTCTTTCGAAAACGGTAACCAAATGACCCGCACGATTCAATTGTTGAGCTGCTGCCAATCCGGCCGGACCAGAACCAATTACAACTACGGTTTTTCCGGTTCTTATTGCAGGTGCTTGTGGTTTTATCCAACCTTCGGCAAAACCTCTCTCCACTATATTTTTTTCAATATTTTCAATCGCAACAGGTTCGCTGATAATGCCTAATACACATGATTTTTCGCAAGGTGCTGGACATAATCTTCCTGTAAATTCAGGAAAATTATTCGTTGATTGTAAAATATCTAAAGCACTTTGCCATTCTTCCTGATTCACCATGTCATTAAAATCTGGAATTAAATTCCCCAACGGACATGCACTGTGACAAAATGGAATACCACAATCCATGCATCTTGAACCTTGTTCTTTTATTTTTTGATTGGGTAACGGAATCGTAAATTCGTTATAATTTGAAACCCGTTCTTGAACAACCAAATTGCTTTCGTCGGCTCTGTCGTATTCTTTAAATCCACCTAACTTTCCCATCTTAATTTGCTATTAATGCTGCTATTTGTTTTTCCTCTGATAATCTTTGCAATGCTTTTTTATAATCGGTTGGCATTACTTTTATAAACTGTTTTTGCTGGTTTTCCCAATCGTCAAGCATCAGTTTTGCCAATGGACTGTTGGTGAAAAGCGAATGTCTTTTTATTAATCTTTTAAGCTGTGTCAAATCATTTTCATCCAATGTTTCCAGCTGAACCATTTCCATATTGCACAAGCCTTTTTCAAACTGTTTTTTCTTATCAAAAACATAGGCAACGCCACCGCTCATTCCGGCAGCAAAATTGCGTCCTGTTTTTCCTAAAACAACTACAGTTCCGCCAGTCATATATTCACAACCATGATCTCCAACACCTTCCACAACAGCAGTTGCGCCTGAATTTCTAACGCAAAAACGCTCGCCGGCAATTCCGTTTATGTAGGCTTCGCCAGTAATTGCTCCGTATAATGCAACATTACCAATAATGATATTCTCTTCGGGTTTGAAAGTCGCTGTAGGAGGAACTTTGATAATCAGTTTTCCGCCTGATAATCCTTTGCCCAAATAATCATTGCAGTTTCCATGAATTTTAAACGACAAACCATTCGTAGCAAAAGCACCAAAACTTTGCCCTGCTGAACCTTCAAAATCTATTAAAATAGTGTCCTCGGGTAAACCTTGGGCACCATATATTTTTGAAATTTCATTACTTAATATGGCACCGACAGAACGATCTGTATTTTTAATTTTGAAGTTAATTCGGGTTTTTTCTTTTCTGTAAATAGAAGGAATTGCCGCTTTTATAATTTCAAAGTCAAGTACATGTTCTATATTATGATCTTGCGATGTTGTATTATGATTTGGAACTACTTTAGCTTTTTCCGGTTTGTAAAGAATGTTAGATAAATCTAAACCACTAGCTTTATAATGTGTAATAGCTTTATTGACGTTCAATTTCTGCGATTGTCCCACCATTTCTTTTAAGGTTTTAAAGCCAAGTTGTGCCATGATTTCACGTAATTCTTCTGCAATGAAATACATAAAATTAATGACGTGTTCCGGTGTGCCTTTAAAGTTTTTACGCAGTTCAGGATCTTGTGTGGCAATGCCAACAGGACACGTATTCAAATGACAGGCGCGCATCATAATGCAACCCGAAGCTACTAATGGAGCCGTAGCAAAACCAAATTCTTCTGCGCCAAGTAAAGCAGCAATGGCAACATCGCGACCTGTTTTTAATTGTCCGTCACATTCTAAAACTACGCGACTTCGCAAATCATTTAGTATTAAAGTTTGTTGTGCCTCTGCCAATCCAAGTTCCCATGGAATTCCCGTGTGTTGCAACGATGTTAGTGGTGCTGCTCCGGTTCCTCCATCGTAACCCGAAATTAGGATTACATCGGCTTTGGCTTTGGCAACCCCAGCAGCAATTGTTCCTACACCAACTTCGGATACCAACTTTACATTAATTCGTGCTTCACGATTGGCATTTTTTAAATCAAAAATCAATTGTGATAAATCTTCTATCGAATAAATGTCGTGATGTGGCGGCGGAGAAATTAGTCCAACATAAGGCGTTGAATTTCGGGTTTCTGCAATCCAAGGCACTACTTTTTCACCAGGTAATTGTCCGCCTTCGCCAGGTTTTGCACCTTGTGCCATTTTGATTTGGATTTCTTTAGCGTTGGTCAAATAATTGATTGAAACGCCAAATCTTCCCGATGCTACTTGTTTGATTGCGCTATTTCTAGAATCTCCGTTAAGGTCTTTTTGATATCGTTTAGCATCCTCGCCTCCTTCACCTGAGTTGCTTTTTCCTCCAATTCTGTTCATAGCAATGGCCAAATTTTCATGGGCTTCTTGACTTATTGAACCATAAGACATTGCGCCAGTTTTGAATTTTTTTACAATTTCTGTCCAAGGTTCTACTTCATCAATTGAAATAGGATCGTAATTATTAAATTCAAATAGACCACGAATAGTCATGAGGTTTTCACTTTGCTCGTTGACCATTTTAGAATATTCCTTATAGCTTTCAGGGCTGTTTAATCTGACGGCTTGCTGAAGTTTTGCAATGGTAGTTGGATTAAACATGTGTTTTTCACCAGTTCTTCGCCATCTGTAAATGCCTCCAATTTCGAGTGGTAATAAATTGGATATTTCTGAATTTGGAAATGCTTTTTGGTATCTTTTTTTGACTTCTTTTTCCACTTCCATTAAACCAATTCCTTCTATTCGCGATGGCGTATTTGGAAAGTATTTTGAAGTAAACTTTTTATTTAATCCCAGGATTTCAAAAATTTGAGCTGCTCTGTAGGACTGCAATGTTGAAATCCCAATTTTATTCATGATTTTTAGAATTCCTTTAGCAATCGCTTTATTGTAATTTTTAATGGCATAGTCTGCTTTTACATTGGTAATGAAACCTTGATTTACTTGCTCGTGAATAATTTCGTTTACCATGTATGGATTAATTGCACTGGCACCATAACCAAACAAAATCGCAAAATGATGTGGTTCTCTAGGTTCAGCAGATTCAATTATAATTCCAAATTTAGAACGTACTTTGAGAATGTTGAGTGAATGATGGATATAAGAACAAGCCAATAGCATCGGAATTGGAGCCATTTCTTCGCTCACATTTCTATCCGAAAGAATTACAATATTGCATCCTTCTGAAACCGCTTTGAACGTTGCTTGCACGCA
This sequence comes from Flavobacterium psychrophilum, assembly GCA_945907225.1. Classification (GTDB taxonomy): domain Bacteria; phylum Bacteroidota; class Bacteroidia; order Flavobacteriales; family Flavobacteriaceae; genus Flavobacterium; species Flavobacterium psychrophilum_Q. The sequence goes on from CAMDSN010000025.1 coordinate 9,000, forward strand.
TTTTTCTAAACCGCGCTCCAAACCATTTACACCTTTTTCAATTTCGTATAATGTAGAAATTGTTACTGATTTGAAATCGGCATGATTGATGTTTCTAATTTTATCCAAATCCTCATTTGAAATAACTGGATTTTGAATTTTTAGTTTTTTGCAATGATTGGGTTCAATATCAAAAATGTTGAAATCGCTACCTATGGCTAAACTAATATCGGTTATAATTTCTTCTCGAATTCCGTCTAAAGGTGGATTGGTAACTTGTGCAAATAGCTGTTTAAAATAGTTGTATAGTAATTGAGGCTGGTCTGATAGTACGGCAAGTGGGGTGTCATTTCCCATTGAGCTGATGGCTTCAGCGCCACTTTCTCCCATAGGGTTTATGATGGTTTTTAAATCTTCAATGGTGTATCCAAATAAGCGTTGTCGGATTTCGAAAGCTACCGTTTCAACAGGAATTGGATTGTTGGTGTATGGTATTTTAGTTAGTTGTAACAGATTCTCGTTTAACCATTTTTTGTATGGACGTTTCGTAACTATGGCTTTTTTTATTTCTTCGTCTTCAATAATTCGGCCTTCGTTCATATCTACTAGGAACATTTTTCCGGGTTCTAATCTTCCGTGTTGAACCACGTCTTCCGGTTTGATATCGAGCACACCAATTTCGGATGACATAATTACAAAACCGCTTTTTGTTACAGTATACCGTGATGGACGCAAACCATTTCTGTCTAACAAAGCACCAATTACATTTCCATCGGTAAACGGAATGGATGCTGGTCCGTCCCAAGGTTCCATGATACACGAATTGTATTCATAGAATGCTTTTTTGTCTTCCGACATGGTTTGGTGTTTTTCCCAAGCTTCGGGAACAACCATCATCATGACTTCGGGTAAAGAACGACCAGTCATCAGTAATAATTCGATAACCATATCCATCGAAGCGGAATCTGATTTTCCTTCTAAAATAATTGGAAATATTTTTTTGATGTCTTCACCAAAAACATCACTTTTCATTAATTCTTCGCGGGCACGCATTCGACTAACATTTCCGCGAAGCGTATTGATTTCTCCGTTGTGACACATGTAACGAAATGGTTGTGCCAATTCCCATGAAGGGAACGTATTGGTTGAAAACCGTTGGTGTACTAAAGCAAGTCGTGTAACTAAGTCGTCATCAGCCAAATCAGTATAATAGCGACTGATATCTTCAGGCATTAAAAGCCCTTTGTAGATTATAGTTGTGGTAGAAAAACTAGTAAAATAGAAACGATGGCTTTCTGAAATTTTGGAATTTATAATGACGTGTTCGGCAATTTTTCTGGCTGCAAAAAGTTTTGCATTGAATTGTTGCTCGGTGAGGTCTAAGTCATTTTTACTCACAAATACCTGCTTGATAGTTGGTTCTTTTTCTGCGGCTATTTGGCCAAGATTGGAAACAGCTACAGGAACATCACGCCAACCAATAATTTTTAAGTTTTGTTCGTTAATGGCAGTTTCAAATGTTGTTTTACAGAAAGCAACCTGATTGACACTTTTTGGTAAAAAAACCATTCCGACTGCATATTCTCTAGGTTCCGGAATTTCAAAAGAGCATACTTTTTTAAAGAAATCATGTGGAATATCAAACAGAATTCCGGCACCATCACCAGTTCTTCCATCAGCACTAACGGCACCTCGATGTTCTAATTTTATTAAGATATCGAGTGCTTTATGAATTATATCGTTGGATTTTATCCCGTTTAAATTGCAAATAAACCCTGCGCCACAATTGTCATGCTCAAATTCGGGCAAGTAAAGACCCTGTTCTTCGACTTTCATTATTGATAAATTTTTACTAATTTATCAAAATGATTAAATATAAAAATAACAAATACAAACAAAGTATTCACTTTTATTAATATAATAATTAAATAGTTGTTGAATTGTTAAATATCTATTTTTCAATAGGTATTTTACTTTTTACACAAAATAGGACAAAGGAAATTACTTAATAAACTGAAGAAATGTTGTTGGATTTTTATACTTCCAAGGGTTATAAAGCCCATCAGGGCTAGGGTCAGAAAATATTAATACAAACTCGGAAATCTATCTGGTTTTGCCTCATGCATAATAGCGTATATTTTTTCGTAAACATCTTCAATTGATGGTTTTGAAAAATAATCACCATCGGTGCCATATGCTGGCCGATGAGCTTTTGCTGTAAGTGTATGAGGTTGACTGTCTAGATATTGATATCCTTTTTGTTCGTCAATTATTTGTTGTAGTAAATATCCCGATGCACCACCAGGCACATCCTCATCAACAATTAATAAACGGTTTGTTTTTGATATCGATTTTGTACAATCTTGCTTTATATCGAAGGGAAGTAATGACTGAACATCTATAATTTCTACATCAATTCCAATATTTTGTAATTCAGCAGCGGCTTGTTCTACTATTCGTAAAGTAGATCCGTAGGAAACAACTGTAATATCTGACCCTGATTTTATAATTTCTACTTCCCCAATCGGAGTTTTAAACGCTCCTAAGTTGGAAGGCATTTTTTCTTTTAATCGATAACCGTTAAGACATTCAATAACTAAAGCCGGTTCATCTGTTGCTAATAACGTATTATAAAATCCTGCAGCTTTAGTCATATTTCTTGGCACTAAAACATGTATACCACGTATGGCATTAATTATCATACCCATGGGCGATCCAGAATGCCAAATTCCTTCCAATCTATGGCCGCGGGTTCTAATAATTAAGGGTGCTTTTTGTCTGCCGAGTGTTCTATATTGTAAAGTGGCTAAATCATCACTCATAATTTGAATAGCATACAGTAAATAATCTAAATATTGAATTTCGGCAATTGGCCTCAATCCTCTCATTGCCATACCAATTCCCTGGCCGATAATGGTCGCTTCCCGAATTCCAACATCCGAAACGCGGAGTTCGCCATACTTCTCTTGCATGCCTTCTAGTCCCTGATTTACATCACCAATATTTCCAGAATCCTCACCAAAAATTAATAATTCAGGATAGTTTTTTAATAAAACATCAAAATTATCTCTAAGTATCATTCGCGCATCTACTTCTTCCTCATCATCTTTGTATACAGGAGTTACTTCTTCAGACGTGCCTATATTTTTCTCAGATTGCGAAAATAAATGTGAACTAAATTTTGGTTGAATTGAATTTGTATAGTTTGTTATCCAATTGGCTAATTCTTGTTGACCGTTTTCTTGTACTAT